>JAADIB010000060.1 GCA_013151565.1 Chlorobiota bacterium | reverse complement strand
GGATTTTCTACACGGGATTCGTCACAATAAATGTTGTAAATATTTTCGACAAAACTTCTTCTAAACATTTTTACCTTCTGTATCTTGTAATCTTATCCTGAGTAGGACTCGAATAAGAGTAGGGTTTTTGTCAAGAGTGTAGCCCTGAGCTTCTTCTCTCTTAAAAGGTTTTATAGTTTAATATTGATTCAATCGACAAATTCTTCACTATACATTTTTTGCCATTCTTTTTGATCTTCCCTTACTTTAAATAACTTAAAGTAGCTATGTGGCATAACGCCTTCAAATTGCCGAACTATAATTTTGTTAAAAGCATTGCGCAGAAATATAGGTTCAGAAATATTTCCAGGATAGGGTTCTGTATATATAACTTCCTTTATGCCAACCTGCTGTATTTTCTTTGCGCATAGCTCACATGGAAAAGAGGTAGTATATATTTTTCCACCCTTTAAACCCATGCCGCCAATTTTTGAGCTTTGAATGATAGCATTTTCCTCCGCGTGTAGGGCTTCACAAAATTCAAGCCTTTTAATATCCAGCTCTTTTATTAACATCTCTCTATCAAGAGCATCAGACAATTCTAATTTGTGTATTTTTTCTTTCAATTTCTTTTCAGAATAAGTATCCTTAAAGCAGAAACAAAATCTCTCCAATACATTGCTATCTAGTTGTGAGTTTTGGTACTTTTGAATCAAACTATTTATGATAACGCCTTTTGAAAAATCTTCCTCCTTATTTTTTAGTATATTTATATAAGATTCAAGTCTTTTATCTTTTAGATCCTTGATTTCCCTTAACCCACAACTTATCTTTCCTTCTCCTACATCATTCCAGCCTGCACCGACAACATACCCATCTTTACCAACAATAACAGCGCCAACTTGTCTGCTGATACAATTTGACTTCATTGCCATTGTATATGCAAGATTCATCATAATTTCGTCGTCATTTGGCTTTGTACATCCTGTATCCAAAATAAGTGTAAGGTATCTGATTATTTTTTCTGTTAGCTTATCTTTAAACAACTGATCTTTTTCCCTATAAAGGTCTTGATCATTGTTAATTGCAATATCAGAAAATTTAACTGTCTTTGGAACATTTTGCATAAAAAACTGATGCCTGGTTTCCTTTATAAACTTACCTTGATCTCGCAGATCACTTTTTTCGTCAAAGAAGTTATCTTTTCTTTTAAGCCTCTTTTCTCTCTCATCAACTGGAGCATACAAGGATATTAAGTAAAAATCCGGATACTTATCTTTAAAATATAAGGCCTCATAAGGATTCCTAAAAGAATCTATAATGAAAAATGAATGGTTTCGATTTTTATATAAAAAATTAATTAATCGTTCTATATCTTTGGCCAATGTTAGATGTACTTTATTCGTAACCTTTGAAACCTTTGTAAATGACGTTTCATAATCAAAGGGATTCTTTGTCTTTCTTATATTATCGCCAAAGTCTTGCATTAAAGGCCGATATAAATTCTTTTCATCCTTCTTTAATTTCTTTTTGATTTTTCTGATAAGTTCAAGTGTTTTCATTAATATTTCAATAGTTTTTTTCAAGTCATCATCTTCAGCATCCTTAGTGACTAGAGTTTCGATTGCCCTAAGATGACATTCTTGTGGTAATAATTCTTGTATTTTTTCTTCGATTTCACGCTTCGTATCAGAAATTTCTTTGTCGCTAATCAAGGAGTGAAACATAGAGACTTTCTCTTCATTATTCTTATTATTGCCATACTTCTTTTCGTCTTTCATTATTAAAGCTCTGTAGATAATAAAATCAGAAACCGAGATGCGTCTAAAATGATGGGTTTTTTTCTTATAGTCAATAAATGGTTCTAATTCATCTAATGCTTTTAATGTTTCCCTTGTTTCAAGCGTATTTTTGAGCTTATCAAACAAATTCCTTCTGAGTTCAAAATAGTAATTCTTCTGTAAAATGTCGTTTCGAATAGGTGTAATAGATTTCACTTGCATGTTTTCA
Source organism: Chlorobiota bacterium (assembly GCA_013151565.1). Lineage (GTDB taxonomy): Bacteria > Bacteroidota > Ignavibacteria > Ignavibacteriales > Melioribacteraceae > SZUA-22. Next base: position 6,361 of record JAADIB010000060.1, on the reverse strand, counting down.
AGCCATTTGTCTTCGTCTTCCGCCTGTTTTTCTTCAATCTCTCCTATCTTTCTATCAAGTTGGCTAATTTTCTGAAACAATGTTTTTATTTCTTCATCTATTCCATCATGATTAATAATTATTTTTTTATTATCATAGTCAATTTCCAAATATTCCTTCTTTTTAATTAAATATTTAAAAAGCTCATTTTTACTGATTTTTCTCTCAGGATTAATTTCATCATCATCAAAAATCTTTGAAAATGTTGTACAGCCACTACCAACAGGACCAGTGAGACCTAAAATTATTAATTTTTCACTATTCTGAAGCATTGCAGCTTCCCTCCATTAGATTATATCCCCAGTTTGAATTCAGACCATGTGCCTATTTTGGTTTCATATGTCTATTTCCCTATTATCGTTCTTTTAATCTCTTCATCAGCCAGTTTATCGGCTTTTTTAATGTGAGGATTGTCTCTTGGCACTTGAATAAAAACAACATTTTTAAAAACCAGACAATTTTGACGTATCTCTTTATGAATTTTTAGTAAACGTGGTTCCTTTATGCGAAACTGTCTGTTCAGCTGTTTAACTACAAGTTGGCTATCTGAATATACTTCAATTTCATGAGTGCAATATTTCGGAGCTATTTCTAATGCTTTCAAACAAGCAAGATATTCAGCCTCTTGGTTGGTCTTTTCTCCAAAATACTCACTATGTTTACATAGTAAATTATCATTTTCATCGTATATCACTATTCCACAGGCTGCATGGCCGGGATTACCTTTAGCTGAATAAAATCAATATTTTTAAAAACCAGACATTTTTTGACGTATTTCCGTATGAATTTATAGTAAACGTGATTCCTTTATGTTTTGAATTTAGCCGAAAACTTTTCTAATCATCTTTTTAGACAATACTTTCTCTCAATATATATCCCACAACAGATCCTTTTTCTATTATGAAATCTAATATTATCAAGATCATTGTTTTTAATTCTTTTGTCTTCTTAACTTTTTCACGATTATTATAAATGTATCTTTTAACAAGATTTTCAATATAGAGTATAGTATCCCTCTCAAGTCTTTCATTGGCCAAATTTCGATTCTTTTTGAGGATATTAGAAATCCAGATTACACCATCATCTATAAAAGAACTTCCAATGCCGTTTAACATCTTTACAAGCGCATATAAAGTTGAAGGACAATGTCCGATTTTTTCTGAAATATCTTTGAAAAACCTTTTATCACTATCCTTCAATGAATGCCATTCTTTGGCTGTTTCTTTCCATTGGGTTTGAGCAAAAAGGTAACTTTTTACAATTTCAGCAATGTAGCTATATCCATCACCTTTGCTACACAATTCAACTACTCTATCTTTAAAGGAATTCCAAACAAACCAAAAATTATCATATATTTGTAATTCATCTTCTGCTATAATAAATTCTTGAAATAACTCAGCAATGGTTTCAGATGAATTAAAATTTTCAATAAGTGGTTTTAGATAATCATAAATTTCATCTTTGCATGAATTCAATACAAAATAAGCAAATGTTCGTAAAAAATCTCGTTTAATTTCATAATCAATTCTTTGCTCTCTATCATCCAAAAGAATTCTCGGGATAAAAGAAGAAATAACTTCCTTGACTATTTTCTTATGAGTTTCATCTTTTGTCTTTAACGGAATTAATTGAAAGGCTTTATTCAAAATATATAAGTCTATTTTCCTAAGTTCACCTAATTTTTCATAAGTTATTGTATTACTTATGATTGTTTGTAATTCTGACCGATATTTTTCTAAAAACTTTTCTATTAATTCATTTTCTTGAAGATGATAAATATTTCTTTTGTAATTCTCCTGGCGAAGTTTTTCTCTCAAATCTTCATATTTTGGTTTCAGAGTTAAATACCCAAACAGTAATGATTGCGCATCTTCAAAGCTGATTTTAAACAATTCTTTTATGGCATTTGCCGAAAAATCAGAAAACTCAGCATACAATCCTATATTATGTGGGTCAAAAAGAGTTAACAACAAAATGGTCTTTATATTTTCATGCTCGTCTGGAAACTCCTTGAATAAAATTGGTAAAACAGAGATAGCTGATTCTACTCCATCAGAAATTTGATATTGATAATTGGATCTAAATGAAGATGAAGCAACTTCTAAAATTATATCTTTACAAAATTTTTGCTCTTGTTCCGTAAGCTTATCAATATAATCTCTTACTAAAACGGAACATACCTCAGCAGGGATAGAACGATTGAGAAGAATGAACTCATATGATTCTGTTTTATTTATTTCTTCAATAATTTCCCTTACTTCTTTCAAAGCTTGTGTTGGGTTATCTTCATAATTTTTATATTCCTTGTATTTTTCATCATTTTTCATTTTATAACTTGCCCACAGCTTCAATGAAGTATATTTCATTGGTTCTGAGATTTTTGCTAATGATTTTTCACTGTATTCCTTCAAATCAGGATCAAGTTCTAGATTAAACTGAACAGCAATGCCTTTATTTGTCTGTTCAGTTGTGATCTTCATTTTTCTTCCATCCATCCTTGCAAGACAAAGTTTCCACTTTTTATCTTCTTCTGTTTCTTTAGATTTATCGGGCAGTTTACTATAGTAATTATCAAGAATTTTCCATAATTTCTCTTGTCTATTCTTTGCTTTTCCTTCACTTCTGAAAACTTGATAATTCAAGAAAAGATGTTCTAATGTCAATCTCCTATGTTTCAAGTCTCTGGTTTCGATCCTTTCTTTTTGAAATAATTCACCCGTTACTCCTGTGCCTAATGGACATGGTACAGTCTGATCGAGTATCATTCTATTTGTATCATAAAAAAAGAATTCCCTTGTCTTAAAAAGAATTTTAGCAACATTAAATGTTTTCTCGGGATAAGCTAAGACAATACTTGCTGCTACTGCTGAAATAGAAGCAGATCTTGAGTTTTTTAGAAGATATAAAAGCCAATCTTCTAATGTTTTTGAATCCATACATTTCCCTTGCTCAAGAAAATATTTCTCTAAAGCCATATGAATCGATTCTAATACATGCGGAGAAACCTGCGTCCCTCTGTATGTGCACCAAAGTCTATTACTTATATATTGTTTAATAGATTTATCTTTTTCTATAAACACCTCTACTTCTTCAACTTGATTTTTATCTAAGTCAGATTTGGCATAACATTCAACTGTTTTATTTGTGAATTCCAAAATAAAATTAATTGTTTCTTTCAATGAAAATTGAAGAAGCCAGTATATTGGTGTTTGATATGCACTTGGGGGAAAATATTCAAGATGATCAGCCTCCATGCCAAAATACTGCTCAACTCCAATACTGTCACGATGGTAATACTCATCTCTTTTAGGTGTATATGTCCAAAACAAGTCGGCTAATTTTAAAGCATAATCTGGTAAGACTTTAGCAACAGGGATCCCTTCAAACTTGGTAAGAATACTTTTTGATAGCTCATAATATGGGTCTCTATGATATTTCCATTTGTTTTCTAATATCTCATCCAAAATTCTTTTCAGTTCTTCTTTAATTTCAGATGCACCATAAAGGATAGTTTGGAGGAGCTTTTCTTTGTTGGCATCACGAGAAAAATAAACTTTATCCTTAATAATCCATTGATAATATTGCAATGCAATTAGGCTTGCAAATCTTGTGGCTTCTCCTTCTTTAATCTTACTGTTCCAATCATGGATTACAGGCAAAATAAAATTTATATTATTAATACCAATCGCCCTTATATTATTGAAGATAAATTTTATAAGATTTTCCCATCCTTGACCTTTGGGTTTTGTTAACACATACTGTAGAGCAAACAAGTTCAAGTTCTTTAGTCCTAATTGCTTAAAGAAATCATTATCAACTTCTTTACAGGCGATTCGTAACAAAAAAGTCAATCTTCTAAGCAATGCTTGATTATTTTCTAATAACTTATCTTTAAAAATTTCAAAAAATGTGTCTGAATAATCTGAAAGCAAAACAGAAATAAAAATTTCATCTTTCCAAAAAGTATTAATATCATCGCAGTTAATCGCATTCTCAATAAACTGCATCACATCTTTATTTAAAAGGAATTTTTCTGATAACCAATTTCTAAAAGTTCTGCGTATAGGTAAAGATTCTCCGATTCTATTGAAAAACTCCTGAATTGATGTCTTTTGTACAAACTCTGTTTCAATAATTTTCTCTAATGCCCACTCTTCATAAATATCGTGAGTGATAAAATATCCAGCGGTTTCATAGCCGAGCACTCCATCCTTTACTAATTCATCCAAAATATTAGAGCAACTATTTGGGGTAATAAAAAAATTCCCGCTATTTGCTCTTTCAAGTGCAATTTTTAGAAAGCATTGTTCCCTTTGCGGTTTTGATTTTTTTATAATCTTTGCCCACAATTGATTTTTAAATCTGATGTAATCTATTTCTTCTTTATCGTTGTAGAACTTCAGATATTCACTTAAATAAAACGGATTTTTTATTAATTCCAATATCTTTTCGTCTGAAGGTATTGAAAAAGAATATCTATCTCCAAGATTATGAAGATCTCCCTCACTCAAACTGCTGATTTTTATATTTAATGGAGCAATGTTATAAATTTCAAAAAATTGATAATTTAAATCCTCTAAGTAATTGTTTCTCGTAGTAAAAATTATTTTCCAATTATTCTTGATAAGTATTGATAAGATCTCTTTAAATGGATCGGTGTTTTCTATATCTAATAACTTCTCGGCAGAATCTATAACAATAATTTTTTCTTTGTCATCTTTATGAGCATTTATAAATTCATCAAAATTGAAATCTTTAAAGAAATCATTAATATTTCTCAGATTATTGAATTCTGTTGCCTTATATACATAGAACGGAATTGTATCTTTTATTTGTTCATAATAAAGTTTGATAATTGCTGTCTTCCCAACCCCTGCAACCCCGCTTAATATTGTTGCTTGATTAGATGTGTTTTTAATCTTATCCACAATATCATTTCTATTAATCTGAAAAGTCTGGCTAGTAAAAGATATATGGGTATGTATTTGATTTAAAATATTTTCTGTATGTTTTTGTTGTTCTTCGATTAAATCAAAAATGCTTTTATCAAAGGTAAAGAAGTGCTTAGATATTATTTCATTGTCTATACATACGAAAGGTGATTCAAAAAATCTAGAAGGCGTTCTCCAATCCAATTCAATATTGAGTTCTTTTGCCTTTTCTTCAATTTCTACCAAACCTTTAGGTTTTTGCCCTTTGTATTGAGACCACTCTTGATTAGTATAAAAGAGTATTTTTGTAATATCAGGATAATCTTTTTTTGCAAGTTGAATTGTGCTTAAAATTTCATTTTTATGTATCGTAAGTGAGGAATCATAAAATTTAGCCTGCCATCCAATTATCTCATTTCCTTGTTTTATTGGATCAGTTTCAATAGCGGATTGATTTTTGTAGCGGAAAACACCAAAAGGTTGATTAAATTCTCTACAAAATAGTAGATAACAAAACCATTCAAAATTTTTCTGAGGATTTTCACTAAATTTTGCTCTAAATATATCCCAATTTGGTTTTATCATGCTACTTATTCCCTTCAATTATCTTTATCTCTTTCTCACTCAACTCATAAATTTCATAGACCATCCTGTTTATTTCTTCTTCAATGATTGAAATCTCTAGATTATGAGGGTCTGAAAGTATTTTCTTAACATGCTCAATAATAGGAGTTTTTTGAGAATCGGTAGCCTGGCAAACCGGAAAATTTTGCATAAAAATAGCGCTCGGTTCAAAAAATCTGCCTCTTAAAAGAGGAAGTGTTGAAAAAAACCATTTGGTTGTCAGCTTAGAATTAAGAATTGCAAGCAAGTAGAGATCATCTGATGGGATAATAAAACATTTCTGGTTTGTCAGAATCCCAGTTGAATCAAAAGCAAATATATTGGTTTTTGTAATATTGGGATAAATAATCTTTGGCTGTTCAAATGCTTCATAATATTTACACGACCGCAGCTCCCACCAGAACTTTCCCTGATCATCACGTTTTCTCAATTTGTCTTCCCATTGTGATAGATGGTTGTGAATTGCCGGGTATGTTTGTTTAAATATCCTTCTGGCTTCTTTCTCGGTTTCCGCGCCTGACCAGGGCCATTGTTTGTTTGCGCTGCTTGGAATATTGACAAGATACAATCCGTCCCACTCTGCCTTCCATTTTTTAATATCACGACCTCGCAGCCACGGTTTAATAAGTTCTTCACTTTTTGGATCTTCAGCAATTAATTGTTTCCGAGTTTCTCCATCAATTACAAAGGCTTTATTAAGCCCGGTCAGAACACCACGATAAAACCGTCCCTGCACATATTCTCCAAGAGGTGTACCAACGGAGCGG
>JAADIB010000312.1 GCA_013151565.1 Chlorobiota bacterium | reverse complement strand
AAGCGTATCCCTTATACAGAGATGCAAGTTGATTATGATACAATAAATCAAACAGTAAAATCGACCTATACTCCTCCGCTTGAGAATGGCGACCATTTTCTAAAGGTTTCGGGGGAATCATTTAGTTTTGATAAATATTTTACTGTTTCTAACGAGTTGAAGATCGTGGATCTGTATAATTATCCAAATCCTTTTAGTGATAAAACTTCATTTACTTTTAAATTAACAAGAGTGCCGGAAGAGGTAATAATAAAAATTTATACTGTAGCCGGTAGACTAATCAAGAACATCTCACTTACAAGCAGTGATCTAAAAACTGATTTCAATAAAATTGAATGGGATGGAAGAGATGAAGATGGAGATCAAATTGCGAATGGTGTTTATATTTACAAAGTGATTCTGAAAGATTCAGACGAATCAGAATCGTATGTTCAAAAACTTGCGGTTATGAGGTAACAGAATAATTGTTAAATTGTTTACATACTTTGTAACAACTAAACAGTATGCAATTGAACAATGACTATTCGGAAGAATAGTGCAATACAGAATGAATAGAATTAGAATTTTACTAATATATATGACGATTATGATATTGCCGATTAATTATTCTGCTCAAGATATTGTCAAACCTAATGGCGTATTACCAGTTGAAATGATATATTTTTTCGGCTCGGTGGTGGGCGATTCGGTCGAACTTAAATGGGGCACTGCAACAGAAGTAAATAACTACGGCTACTATGTCTTAAAGGCTGATACAACTTTTGATTGGGTCTCAATTAATTTTGTACAAGGACATGGTAACAGCTATTCTCCAAAAGATTATGTTTTTTATGATACTACTATTACTGAGAATGGCGACTATTTTTATCTTCTGAAACAAATTGATTTTGACGGTAACTTTGAACTTTTAGAAGATACCGTAACAGTCACAGTTGATTTCATTACATCGGTTAAAAGTGATAGTAATCCAACTTTTATCTTGCAACCTGAAACTATAACTCTTTACCAGAATTTTCCAAATCCATTTAACCCTTCAACTACAATTTCTTTTTCTGTTAGTAAAAGTGCTCATGTCACATTAAAAGTATACACTTTAATCGGAGAAGAGGTTACTACACTTTGGAATCAGCCTACTAAAATTGGCATATATTATGTAAAGTTTAATGCATCTAACTTATCATCGGGGATATATTGGTATCAATTATCTTCAAATGATAAGAAAATTACAAAAAAATTCATTTTAATTAAGTAGGGGAATAATATGAAAAAGTATTTACTACTGTTATTTTTACTGTTTTCTATTAATATTAACGCCCAGTTCGACAATGTGCTTAACAATGGCGCTATGCTTGACGGCGGTTTGGGTATTAGTATGATCGATGGAAATCCATACTATACTTTTAGATTTAGACCTGAGATTGCCATTGGTAATTTTGGTGCCGGGTTAGATTTGAATCTGGAATTTGATTCAAACGGTAATCTTCGTACAGAAAATTTCTTAACTACGTCTGATTATTTATCTATTATAAGATATTTGCGGTGGGGGCAGAAACATGATCCGGTTTATGCAAGAGTTGGTGCATTGGATTATGCGACTTTAGGTTATGGAAATATTATGTACTTGTACAACAACAGTCCGAGTTATGATGCACGAACGATCGGTTTAGTATTCGATGTTGATATGGATACTTGGGGTGTTGAAACAGGGTATGCGAATCTTGCTAAAGCCGGAGTGCTTGGAATTAGAAGTTATGTAAGACCACTTAAATTCACAACTCTTGGAAAAATTCCTGTCATTGGCGGAATGACCGTTGGATTATCCTATGTTACAGATGTTGATAAACGTGCGGGGTACATTGACGGCTATTTGGATGATTCAACAAAGACATTTATTCCAACTGATAACAGAGGAAACATTCAAATCGCTTCCGCTGATTTAGGATTCCCAATTTTTCAAACAAGTGTAACAAGCTTAGAACTCTATTATACCTATACCAAGATATTGGATTTTGGCTCCGGTTCTGCAGTGGGGGCACTTTTCAATTTTGATTTTACCGGAGTCAGTCTTCGTGTTAAGTTTGAAAGAACGTGGAACGGTAAACGCTATATCCCGTCTTACTTTGACGCTCTTTATGAAATTGATCGATTCAATTACGATGATCAGAGCAAAATTGTCAATAGTAAAGTTAGAGTGCTGGATAATGCTACTATGGATGATGCTAACGGCTGGTATGGAGGTCTTATGCTTGATGTTATGAGTCTGTTCAGAGTGCAGGGAAGTTATCAGCGTTTAGATAAAAGACCGAACACCGGAAGACTGCATTTAGCCGGTGAAGTTGATCCTATGGGGATGCCTTTCGTAGTTCGCGCTGGATATGATAAAACAAATATTGCTTCGGAAGCCGAATTATTTACTCTGGATGAGCGGTCGCTGATTTATGCAGAGGTTGGTTACAAACCTTGGCCCTTTATGATTGTATCACTTGTTTATCAGTGGACATTTACACCTATCCGTGGCGCAGAAAATGTAATTTTAGGATATGAACGGCAGGAAAAAATTGAACCGAGAGTTTCTTTCGTTATGCCGTTACAGTTTTAAAAATAGAAATTGTTAAGTTCAGATTTACAGAACCCCAACTTTTTCAAACTTGATAACCGAAAGTTAAAAGTTGGGGTTCTCTTTAGTTAAGTAAAAATAATCGAAGTTCATCTACGGTATTAAAGTAGTAGTCACTTTCCATTTTTAGAACTTCATCTTTTGCATAGGCATCCCAAAGAACTGATGCGATTTTTATCCCTGTTGCACGGGCTGCCTTTATATCTGCCGGGGCATCGCCTATCATTAAAACTTTTTTGGGCGGAAGGTTAAACTTCTCGATGAATTTTTCAATTCCTTCCGGTGATGGTTTGTGATCTTTAATATCGTCTCCGGTAACAACCATATCAAAATAATCATAAAGTCCTATTTGCTTAAGTGTGGTTTCAGATGATCTTCTACCTTTGCCTGTATAGATAGAAAGACGAATCCCATTCTGATGTAATTTTTTTACAAGTTCAACTATTCCGTCGTATACATGAACCATCTTTTTATGGTTACTTTCATAAAAATCGTGGTAATCTTTCATTGCTTCTTCATATTTGTCGCTCATCAACTCTTTGATTATAACATCCTCTGTCGGTCCAAAAAAATCGGTAATTTCTTTTGGTGTATATGTCCTATCTAAATATTTTTTAGTTACATGGTTGAACGTTGCATAAATCAATTCATTTGTTGCCGTTAATGTTCCATCTATGTCAAAGATTATTCCTTCAAATTTTTTCACTAATCTTCCTAATTATTATATAATTTGAATACTACTATTTGTCCGTCCATGTTAGATGCTAAGAATGTATTGTACCCGACTTGCTGAACAGAATGGACGCGTGCATCACCAAGAAAGAGCAGACTTTTATACTTATACTTTTTATCAAGTAAATAAACATTCCCATTTTTAGCCCCAAATAAAATAAGATTATTCCATTCAATAGGGGTAGTGGGCATTGTGTCAACTCCGAATTTCATATTAATATCCTTAACCCAATTTGTTGTAATGGCTGACACAACATGGAAATGGTCTTTGAAACTTTTGACGAATAATTTTCGCTTATCTCTCGAAATACCGATCGACTCCCATGCTTTGTAATTATTCTTCTTCCAAATTGTTAAACCCTGCCGAAGGTCAATCGCGTAAACAAATTTCTCGGGAGTTGCTATGTAAAGATTTTTCCCATCTGTTACAGGTTCACAGGCAGCGGGGGAGTAGTAGAATGATTTACTCGCCTGCCATTTCCAAATTGTGCTCCCTCTTTTATTATCGATGCAATACAAGTGAGTATCCCAGCTTCCGTATATTATTTTATTCCCAATGATCAAGGGCTCGGATTCTATCATTCCTTTCGCATCATTGTTCATCCAATGTTGCTGGATAGTTTCAAGATCGTAGCAAATTACTTTACCCGATGAAGTGGTGATAAGAATTGCAGCATTTGACTTTGTCTGTTTACGGATCAATAAATTGTTTGGTCCGGTATAATTGAATATCTTTAGCGGTGCTATGATTGCTTCATCAAATCCAATTGTTTGAATCTGTTCGCCGGTCTTTGCATTGAGGATCGCCAAATCACCCTGCAGAGTAGCAGCAGCAATAATACCATCCGAAATTACCGGCTTGCTTATTACATCGCCGAACATATCATAATCCCACAGCACTGTTCCTGATGAATCCAGGCAAGTAAGCAAACCTGAATAATCAACAATATAAACTTTATCATTCCAAAAAAGCGGCTGGGCAGAAAGTGAAACGTTCATATCTTTCTGCCAAATAATATCAGCGCCGTTATTCTTAAATTCTGGCGGTTGATGATATGGAATTTTAAGTTTCTTGACTTTGTGAATTGTTCCCCAATAGCGAGGTAGTGTATCTTTTGTAACTTCTGAAAAGATCATTGCGTCATTATTATTTTCAACCAAAGTAAAACCGTAACTTTTTTTGTCTTTGCTTAAAGTTGATCTTCCCATGGCAGCGGGAATTCCATTGTAGGAAAGTATTTTATTATTGTGACCATGACCGTGAAGAACAGCTTTGATCTTATAGTTTCTTAAAATATTTACAGCTTTATACCAGTTGTCAATATCTTCATCCAAAGGGTGATGAGTAAAAAAGATAATTTCTTTGGAAGTGTCAATTTCACTGAGTTCATCTTTAAGCCATTGAATATCTTCGGGAGTAAAATGTCCGCCGCCGCCTTTCAGAGTAATACCGCTGTTCATCCCTATATAAACAGTATTACCGCTGGTGTGAATAAATTTATCGTCATCCCAAAGCTCTTTGAATTTTGTACATCCGCTCTCGCTCCATTTTGTATCGTGATTGCCCGGGATTATGAATAACGGTTTATCCAATTTATTCAGAATGGAATTAGCTAATTCCAATTCGGAGTTCATTCCTTTTTCTGTAATATCTCCGGTAGCCACAACAAATTTGATATCATCAAAAGAATTTATTAGTCCAACGACTTCAGTCAGATCTTTATCTGCACCGTCGTACCCAATATGCGTATCGGTAATCCAAGCGAACTTTTCCTGTGAGAATATTGTTACATTTAAAAGCAGGAAAAGAAATAGTAATATCCTTCTCATCTTATACTCCCCAATTGAATACGCAAATTTAACTAAAATGTGAGAGTATTAAAATCCAATGAAGTAAATTTAAATATGAGTTAGAACACAGATGACACCGATAAAAAGAATTTATGCAGAGTTCTATTTTGAAAGATATTATACTTAATGCACCGAATTCTGCTTTACAAAAATCGGTCAATTTCTATAATTTGTAATTACCTAAGGCTATTTCTATATTTCCAAGTTAAATTTTAATTTATAATATGAATTCATTACGAAATTTCTGCATAATTGCACACATAGATCACGGTAAATCAACAATTGCTGACGGATTGCTTGAATTTACCGAAACAATTTCAAAGCGTGAGGCAAAGTCACAGCTTTTGGATGACATGGACTTAGAACGTGAGCGAGGTATCACGATTAAATCTCATGCAATCCAAATGAAGTATACGGCAAAAGATAAAGCCGAGTACACGCTTAACTTAATTGACACTCCCGGACATGTTGATTTTTCTTATGAAGTCTCCCGTTCGCTGGCAGCTTGCGAAGGAGCGCTTTTAGTTGTTGATGCTGCTCAAGGTGTCGAGGCGCAAACGATCAGCAATCTTTATTTAGCGATTGAGTCAGGACTGGAAATAATTCCGGTGATAAATAAAATTGATCTCCCGAGCGCAATGGTTGATGTTGTAAGCGGACAGATTATCGATCTGATTGGATGTGATAAAGAAGAAATTGTTTTGGCAAGCGCTAAAACAAGAGAAGGGATTGAGGAAATTCTCGATGCGATTATTGAACGGGTACCGGCTCCGTCGGGTGATCCGGATAAACCGTTGCAGGCTTTGATCTTCGACTCAATGTTTGATTCTTACCGCGGTGCAATTGCGTATATCAGAGTATTTAATGGAATACTAAAAGAAAAAGATGCGATCAGATTTTTTGCTCATGATACTAAATATTTAGCTGAAGAGGTTGGTATTCTGGGACTTCATAAAATTCGCACAAAAGAATTACAAGCCGGAAATGTTGGATATGTAATCGGCAGTATTAAAGACGTGCACGACACCAAAGTCGGTGATACAATTACTCATGTAAAAAACAGCGCGGACGAACCTTTGCCGGGTTACCAGGAAATAAAACCGATGGTGTACAGCGGTATATATCCGACTAACACGGAAGACTATGAAGATCTGCGTGATTCCCTTGACAAATTCAAACTGAATGACGCTGCACTTTCATTTACGCCGGAGACTTCAACAGCGCTGGGATTCGGGTTTAGATGCGGGTTCCTCGGAATGCTTCATATGGAAATTGTTCAAGAAAGACTTGAACGCGAATATGGACAGACCATAGTAACAACTCTTCCCAATGTGGAATATTATGTATTCAAGAAAAACGGTGAAAAACTTGTTGTTGATAATCCTGCTTTAATGCCTGAGCTTGGAGATATTGATCATATAGAAGAACCGTATATTAAGGCACAGATAATCACTCCAAGCGAATATGTCGGGAGTATAATGAAACTTGCAATGGAGAAAAGAGGAACATATAAAAACACGACTTATATCGATCCGACCCGTGCGGACGTGGAGTATGAATTCCCGCTATCGGAAGTTATCTTTGATTTTTTCGATCGGCTTAAATCTATTTCACGCGGTTATGCCTCGCTCGATTATGAGTATTCGGATTATCGTCAGTCTGATCTCCAGAAATTGGATATTATGCTCAATGGAGAAAAAGTAGATGCGCTTTCCGTTATTGTTCATAAAGATAAAGCCCAAATTTGGGGAAGGAAGGTCTGTAGTAAACTTAAGGAACTTATTCCGCGCCAGATGTTCGAGATATCAATACAAGCTAGTATCGGGAGTAAAGTGATTTCGAGGACAACTGTAAAAGCATTGAGAAAGAATGTACTTGCAAAATGCTACGGCGGTGATATAACACGTAAGCGAAAACTCCTTGAGAAACAGAAGGAAGGTAAGAAAAGAATGAAACAAGTTGGGAATGTAGAGATTCCGCAGGAGGCATTTCTGGCGGTGCTGCAAATTGATGACTGATTTTTGCACTATAATTTTGAAACTAAATAATAATTTTGAACGTCAAAGTTTTATAATACATAAATAGAGAATAATTGAATGAAGCCGAATAAAAACGTAAAAGAAGAAAGAACCCAAAAACAAAAAAGCATTGAATTTTTCAAAAATTTACTTTTTGCCTTAGTTGCAGCTCTTCTGATCAAATCATTTTTGATCGAAACATCAAGAGTTCCGACCGGCTCAATGGAAAAGACAATAATGGTAGGCGACTTCCTTTTTGTGAATAAATTTATATACGGTTCATCTTCGTGGAGAAATATTCCCTTTACCAACGTTGAACTTCCATATTTTCAGTTACCTGCTTTAGCTGACCCGGAGAAAGGAGATATTGTAGTATTTGAATATCCCGGGGATAGAGACGAACTTCATCCGGCAGAGATCAGTAACTATGTTAAAAGATGTATGGCAGCGCCGGGTGATACGATTGAGATAAAGAATAAAGTTGTGTTCATCAATGGAAAGGAAGCCCCAATCCCTCCGCACATACAGTATTTGGACCCATATCCAACACCGGCAGGCGTAACAGATTTTCAAATATTTCCTAAAGGCGCTCCGTGGAATAAAGATAATTACGGTCCTTATGTAATTCCTAAAAAAGGCGATATAGTTGAATTGAATACCAATAATATTGAGCGATGGCGGACAATTATTGATCGTGAGTTTGGTAAGAGAGTTGTAAAAGTTAGAGGAGGAAAGGTCACAATCAATGGCAAAGAAGTGAATTCCTATACTATCCAGAAAGATTACTACTTTATGATGGGTACCGCGATGATAGCGCTGACAGCCGTTTCTGGGGTGTGGTCCCGAGAGATCGTGTTGTCGGTGAAGCCTTAATGATCTATTGGTCTTGGGATCCGAGTATATCATTTTCTAATTTCTTCAGACTTTTGGGATCAGTTAGAGTAAACCGAATTGCAAAATTAGTACATTGATTTTGACTATTTTATTGGATAACTTTTATACATATCATTCCAAATGAATCTTCCCTTCGGAAGAAGAAGGAGTATCATAATGGAGTAGTCAATAATATTTTCGCCACAAGCGGTGGGAAATTCATTCCTTGTCCGCCTTTGGTGGATTAAAAACACTGGTCTTATGAAAAAAATATTATTTGTATTATTTTTATTAGGTTCTATTACATATTCTCAGCAGTTTGATAAATACCTTGTCTATTTTACAGATAAAGGTGTAAATGAATCGAGTACACACACTTTCCAAAACTTCACAGGAATATCAAATTGCACTCAGTCAATTAAGTGAACGAAGCATTGAACGGCGGAAAAAAGTTCTTGGTGATGATTTCATAACTTTTGAAGATCTTCCTGTAAAAGCAGAATATGTTCAAGCTATTGAGGATATCGGGGCGGAAATTGTCTGGGAACTTAAATGGTTCAACGCAGTTTCATGTCGTGTTTCTCAAGAGCAAATAAGCCGGATCAAAGATCTTCCTTTCGTTGAAAAGATTGAAAAAGTAAAAATTATTAGAAGTGATAATAAAGATATTTCAGAAAACTTTTTAGCTAAAGTTCAAACCGGTGTTGACAGCGGTAATACTTATGATTACGGATTTTCATACACACAGAATAATTTATCCGATATTCCAGCAGCTCATGATCTCGGGTATTCCGGTCAGGGCGTTATAGTCGGATTGTTGGATGCCGGATTTGCATGGAAAAAGCATCCTGCGCTTAAAAATGCCGATGTAATAGCCGAGCATGATTTTGTTTACGGGGATTCTTCAACCGATGACGGTGATGCTGCACACGGTACGGCAGTTTTTTCTTTGATCGGCGGGTTTGACGAAGGAAGAATAGTAGGACCGGCTTTTAATGCACAGTTCATTCTTGCAAAGACTGAAAACATTAATTCAGAAACTCATGTTGAAGAAGATAATTACGCTGCAGCATTGGAGTGGATGGAGTCACTTGGGGTAGATATAACTTCAAGTTCGCTAGGTTACAGCGAGTTTGATGAAGGGGAAGAATCATACACTTATAAAGACATGGACGGCAAAACCACGATTGTTACAAAAGCATGTGAGATCGCTTTTTCAAAAGGAGTTTTGACCATTACTTCTGCAGGTAACGAAGGGAATAAACCTTGGAAATACATTACTGCACCGGCTGATGGATTCAATACTATTGCCGTTGGGGCTGTTTCATCGGCAAATAAAGTCGCTTCATTTAGTTCTATTGGTCCGACATACGATAAAAGAATCAAACCTGATATCGTAGCTCAGGGTGTTAGATGTTATCATGCTGTGGCTTATACTGATGGATATAGTTATGGTGACGGCACTTCTTTTTCCGCTCCTATTGCATCGGGAATGGCGGCACAAATTCTTTCTGCTTATCCATACTTGAAGAATACACAAATGCGAAGAATTATCCTTGAAGCAGGAGATAATCCTATTGAACCGGATAATGAAAGGGGATACGGACTTTTATCGGTTAAACGTGCGTTGGAATATCCGAATTTAAAAGAAGCAGACGGAAGATACACTCTGAACAAAATGTTCATTGATGAAGTTATTGAAGATGGTGATTCTGTGTTTGTTGAGATTTATAAAAAAGGTGATAATAGTATAGGTATTGCTAAAATGGAAAAGGGCAACGGTTACTATTCTATGCAGTTTCCTCAATATCCGATCGGGACAGAGCTTGGAGTATTATTCAACATAAAAAAAGGCGGCGGTAGAAAAATTGCAATTCCGAATAATTCATATAAATTCATTTATGGATCGTTGGAAATATTCAAAAATACAACAGATAAAATTATACCGCAGAACTTCAAACTTTATCAGAATTTCCCTAATCCGTTCAATTCATTGACAACAATTATAGTTGATCTACCGGATCCGGCAAATTTGGAAATAAAGGTTTATAATATTCTTGGACAAGAGGTTAAAACTATTTTCAGCGGAAGCAGACTTCAAGGGCAGTATCGCTTTTTCTGGAATGGAACAGATAACTACGGAAGTAAAGTTTCCAGCGGTGTATATATTTATAGAATCACTACTCCGGGAAATACGGCAGCACAAAAAATGATGTATTTAAAGTAAACTTAGTGTTGAAGAGTTTGAGCTGTCACGTAAATGACAGCTCAATAAAAGCGATTACATGTCGTTAACTTTTTGTAAAGTCTTGGAATACTCGGTAGCAACTTCCAGAACAGTTTTGCTGGAAATAAGATTATAGATCTGATCCCTCAATTTTGACCATTCCTCGTGCAGCGGACAAGGATATTCATCGGAACATTCTTTCAATCCGGTTACACATTTTAGATTGATAACTGGTCCTTCAATTCGTTCAACAATTTCAAGTATTGAACTATTATTTGCCAGATCTGTAATTTTAAATCCTCCGCCTCTTCCTTTAAATGAATCTACGTATCCATATTTAGCCATTCTTTGAAGGATCTTTGCTAAGTAATGAGCCGGTATTTCTTCACTTTTTGCAATATCAGCAGACATAATTAAAGAATCTTTCTGTTGTCTGGCTAAGAAGAGTATTGCTCGTATAGCGTACTCGCCGGTTTTAGTATAAATCATTTTTTATCCTTTCTATTATAAATTGATCTTTGGTATTTTATAACTCTAAAGATTAAAATAAGTAAATGAAACCTTTTTGTCAAGATTGTTTAAATAAAATTTGACAAAATATCTTAAAATGAGTGAATCTGATAGTTAATTTATCAATTTTTGTATGGTGAGCGCTGCTAATCTACTCTTTTGGGATAATAGGATAATATGTTTTAATTTTACTTTCGGTTTAGCACAGAGATATATGTTATTCCATTTTGGAGTAAATTTATTCTTGAAAAAGTAGAGTCCTTCATAGTTATAGGCATATTTTAACATTCTTCCGGTTTTATTAAACATATATCCTTTGGATAAAAAAGGGAAATTGTTCATCTCCGCAACAAACGGAACTTCACCTAAGCTCCATTCTGAAAAACCTTCCTCTCTGAATTTTTTAAAGATAAAATTGACGAGCGCTTCCATTGTCCCGATTGACGCCGATTTTCTTCTGAGCAATAACTCTGTCTGAATTCTTGTCGGTGAATTGAGTGATGTAAGAATTGCGCCCTGCCATATTTCGGTTTCATCGATGAATGCGAAAAGCCTTGT
Source organism: Chlorobiota bacterium (assembly GCA_013151565.1). Lineage (GTDB taxonomy): Bacteria > Bacteroidota > Ignavibacteria > Ignavibacteriales > Melioribacteraceae > SZUA-22. The sequence continues at coordinate 1,625 of JAADIB010000312.1, read as the reverse complement.
ATCAGGAATAAATTTATCAATAAATAGATATTTTAACTGAGGTTCATTTGAATGTGCCCAATACAATCTTAGTTCTTCAAGTTTTTTGACCGAACTCTCGGAAAATTCCACCTCTTCAATTCTGCCTTTCTTCAAACCTCTTCTAACAAGCTCTCTCAATGATTCTTTTGTAAAAGGGTCTCGACTCAAGTCTATAGTTGCTTCTTTCCCGATATGAATTGAGCTAAATCCATGCTGAGTTAAATAATCCGAAATTTCTCTACTGCATCCACGAATTATAAAATTAGTGTTTGACTTAACGGATAATCTACTCAGTATCTCAGCAATGTATGAAAAATTTGGCATTGTGCATGAATAAAGCCAGTAAGCAGAATGCCCTAATTTAACATAATTTGATTCTTTCTTATTTACCGAATAGATCCAACTTAAAGGAAGATGATCGAACTTTGAATTTGTGATAAGCATCCTCTAAATTATCTAAATATTGATAAATATAAAAGTGCATAAATGACTTACTTTTCCAAATACTCAAAGCGCTGGTTCATCATATCATTTCAGCAGAATCATTTTTTTACTCAATAAAAATTTACCGCTTTTCAGAGTGTAGAAATAAACACCGGAAGACATACGTCGGTTGACGGACTTTGCATTGAATTGAACTTCGTAATTACCCGGTTTCTGATGTTTGTTTACAAGTGTTGCAACCTCACGACCAAGGATGTCGTAAACTTTTAATTGTACAATTTGAAATGCCTGTCCTGCGGTAGGTATGGAATATTTTATTGTTGTACTTGGATTGAACGGATTCGGATAATTCTGTGATAAACTATATTCTGTTGGTAATTGATTATTTGGTTTTTTACTTACTCCAACCGGGACATAAGCGAAATTTGTACTGTAAAATCCTAAAGCATTTTTCGCTAACTTTTTAGTTACATTTACCGACTCAAGAGATGTGTTTCCTCTTCCGACAACATAGGCAGCAATTATTTCAATCGGTTCGTTTGGCTCAAGTGTATATGGTCCCGAGTTAACCATTATTCTTTGATCAAATCCCATTTTATTGATCCATCCATACTGAGTTACCGGATCACCGGAATACATAAAGACCGGATTTACATCGCTACAGTTCACATTGTAAACTTCTCCAAATTCCCAATTACAAGGATCGACTTTATCACCATTTGGTTTTAGCCCAGTTTGAAAATTTCGTAGTTGGAATTGATCATCCGGGTCACCCATTGTCGGATGGCTTGAAATGTAATGCATAAATGAAGTCATGTTCTGATTCTTTGCCCCGGGAAATTCATGTTCGGTTAATAATTTGCCGTATTTATAAAAAGCAGTATCTAATGGTGTGTCAATTCCATCATCGTAAATACCGTTATTGTTGTTGTCAATAAATGTTTCATCTGGAATATAGACCGGAGCTCCTTGAAGTAATGTTACCATAACGGTCGGAGAATTCCCGTAACCTTTATCATCTTCTTTATCATAAGCAAATCCACTGTTTACCGTTGTATCACAACCGGTTAGATCATTAACATAATCCCCGATATCCGGGTCTGCCATTACAGAGAAATAAACTGAATCATAAACTTCAGTACTTTTATTTTCAATATTAT
>JAADIB010000066.1 GCA_013151565.1 Chlorobiota bacterium | reverse complement strand
TAGTGTCATTGGATAATATTCTTGTTTCAACTCGTTTTAAAATTAACAAATATACACCGGGAAAGAACTGTATATCCGATCATTATCCGCTTTTTCTTAATTATCAAATGAATCTCCCCGCCGCAAGCGGGGCGGGGAATTCATCCCTTGTCCGCCTTGGTGGATTAAAATAACGATCATTTCTTATTCTCAATTTCGCGCTCATACAAGAATTTCATATTATAGAAACTTTTGAATAACCAATTTTAGCATTCTGTTTTGAGTAATATTACTCAAATATTTGCTGTTCTCGATGGGCTGCCGAAGGCATACTTACAGTAGTAGCATCTAAAACGGTTCAAAATGAGCAATAAATATTGTTTAGAAAAACAAAATCGCTACAATATTTAGGTTATGCAAAGTCTCCTTATTATGAAAAAAGTTTTCAAACCACCAGTCTTGAAACTTTTTATTTTTTGAATTCTCTTGCTGTTTTTATCATCATTTCAATATTCTCTGAAGGTGTTGTTGACGGTAACGCACATCCAGAATTTAATACAAAATAGTTTGATCCGGAATAAGCTTTAAGTAAATCCAAAGTTGTTTCACGGACTAATTCAGGCGTTCCCAAAGCCAATACTCCGCTTGGATCAATATTCCCAAAGAGAGCAACTTTGTTAGGATAAACTTTATAAATTTTATTCACATCGGTTTTATAATCCAGTTCAATCATATCGGCATTTGTCCTCAACATAAGTTCAAGAATTGATTCTGTGTCACCACAAATGTGTAATCCGTAAGGAAGCCGCAATTGGTGTGCAGTATCTGCCATTTTTCTTTCATAAGGCAAAGCATATTTCTCATACATTTCCGGTGAAATCATTTCCGGACCAGCTGGGCTATCACCATTTGATACCATGTCGGCACCAGTTTGAGCCATCAATTTAATAAACTGACCACTTACATCAGTAGTGAAATCAAGCAATTCAAATATTTGATTCTCTTCAGCTATCATTAAATCAAGCATCCAATTCTGGGCATTACGCATCATGCTGGCAAGTGAAAATGGCGCTTGGTCACAATTGCCACGCACATAAATTTCATCTTTAAAATACTCTTTAAGCAGCCTTACTGCTTCTAGCCAGATTTGAATGTATTTGTAATTTTCAACATTTACCGGTTTAAGATTTTTCACATCATCCATACTTGTAATATTTCCCTCATTTGAGCGAGCAGGCTCATCGACTGGAAAATCTATTGGAACACCAACAGCCCCAGCTAATGTTACTGTATCAATATCTATAAGTATTCCATCATACTCGTATCTCTCAACAGAATCAATAAAACAGTTTGCAATAATTTTAGGATCGTTTCTGTATTGCTCCATTGTAACACCAAACTCATGGGCAGCCATCATAAAATTGTGAAGCATAATTGGCGTAGTATCAGTCTTCTCTCCCTTCATAGCTGCTTTTATTCTTTCATATCCTTTCATAATGTTTCCCTTAAATTTTAAATTGTCATTTCTTATATTTCTCCGGATAAAGAATGTTTAATTCATTCCATAGTAAATTTCATTAACCGTTCTGTAATCCGTGGTTTAACGTATCTTTTAAGATGTTCTGGATAACCTAATTCCCGCGGGGAAGGACCAACATATTCGGATTTTTTACCGGACATTATTTCGGTCCTGGAAATGAATTCCAGATTGAGAAAAAGGGCGCATATTCTGGAGCGGGTGTTCCAAAATCTCCAAGCTCAATGATAAAATCGAGTTTTGCAATTTTCATGCTGTCAATAAAGGTAGTAATCCGTTTTTCCGAATCGTGCATTGTAGGAAGATGCACATCAGAACACATTCCTATCTTTACGGTTTTTACTTCTCTTGGGGTTGAACAATTGGTAAAGATAAAAAGCACAAATGTTATAATTATGAATATGAGTTTTTTCATTTTCTTATTACCTGTATAAATGAATAACCGAACATGTTAATTCCTTCGAGGCTCACTGATAACACCTAAAAATCTTCCCATCCAATATGGAAACAAAAAGGTATCGCCAGCGCTAAGTTCACTTTTTCTATCACCGGCATCAAGCTTGAATAGATTCCTGTTATACTTAAGCTCGGGTCTTTCATCAGGAGGCAATAATTCGGTTGTTATCTGTCCCCAAAAATTCTTATCAACAAACTCAATATCCTTTCTATGACTGTTCTTAACAGCAAATTGTATCATATCCATCGGCCACTCTTTCAGTGTCCAAATGGCTTCATCCAAATCGAACTCTTTTGTCCCAGTCATTGCATAAGTAAAATTCCACACTGGGTTTTTCTCAGGTCTTTCCCATTCCCAATGATCTCTTATTGCCTCTCTGTATTTGCTTTTCAAAGTATCGTTAAAAGCATCTGGATATAAAGCCCAATAAGCTAGGAAATACATCTCATCATCGGAATGATTCCATTCTTCGGAAAGCATTTTACTCCAATTATCCGCATCTTTTGGCGCTTGTCCGATCTCGCTAAAAGGACGAGTTAAATTTTCAAGATATCCATACTTATTCATGAGTTCAAAAGCCTTCTCCTTGAATATTTTTTTCCCGGTATGTTTATAAGCGCTTTGTAAAAAAGCTATCATGTTGGAAGAATAAACCTTCCTATCCCCGATCATCGTTCCAAAACGGTTTACATACTCCGGATTCCAACGTCCCCACAACGAAGGTTTGCCATTGTAATCAACTAAGCAAAGGTTGTTCTTTACGATATAGGTCATCAGGTCATCTAAAATTTTAACAGCACGGTTTTTCCAATCCTTATCATCAATGTATTCAGCGATAAGCGTCATTGCAAAAATCTGCCCGACAGCCTGATCGCTGCTTGCCGTTCCTCTCCAATCCCAGTTTTCATCGGCATGATACCAATTTGCTACATTATTATATCCGGGATACCAGTAATCTTCAACATACGATCTGTACTCCTTACCAAATTCTTGATAGCCTTTTCTTTCAAAAGTGCGTCCGAATAGACCAATACTATCATTAATTGTATGCAGCTTTTCCATAGCTTCAAATGACTCATAGCAATTCTGTTTTGCTTTTTCCGAGCCTGTGGCAAGATACCTAAAAAGCTGGCTTGCTAAATACATTGCTGTCCAAAGATTGTCACTGTCTGCTTTCCTCAATACATTCGTCGAGAGGTCATGATTTTTTAGTGATGTAACATTAGCATTTATTCCGTATCTAATATGTCTTTTACGAACCTGCTTTTCAAAGTGCATTGCTTTATCCTCGAGCGTCATTTCCCGGAAGCATATCTGTCCAACTCCTTTATTGGTAAGAATAAGGACTGATTTATCAGGCCCGGTATTTATACCAACTACTCTTTTCCCGGGCAGCCATCGCTCACCATTATAGTAATTGAATTTACCATCGTTACGTAACATGAATGCCCCTTTAGTTGAACCAAACCATAAATTTCCGTGTATCTCTTTTATAGCCGTTAACTCGGTCCACGGCAATTTATTATTAAGCTCTTTTAGCACATTACCTAAATGATCAATCACTAAATATCCGTTATTTGTCCCGATGATTATTTTTTTACCATTTTCAGATAATTCAAAACATGTGAAATTTTTCTTTCCAAATATTGGTTTTAATATTCGAGTACTTATAGAAAATGAATAAATAGAATTAGCCCCGAGAATCAAAAAAGTATTATCTACTTTACTATACTTTATGGAAATGATTTTTTCATTATCTAATTGTCCATTCCACTCTTTCTGTTTATCACTTATGTATGAAAGTCTTTTACCATCCGAGATCATAAAACTAAAATCCGTACTACCGCATAAAATATTAGCTGAAGGAAGATCATGTTTTATAAACAACTTACCTGCCCATGCATTACTTAATACAGCTTTATTCGTAAGATAAACAAATTGATCTTTATACGTAATTAGATCAACTATTTTCATATCCCTCATTGGAGTGTAATTCATGTCCGGAGTTAAGTTGCCCGGATATTGTAAGCGTCCATTGTTTGTCCTAAATAATTTGTTAGATGCTAAAACTTGAACAACTCCATTGCGATCTGAAGCAACTTTTGGGGAAGTTATATCTTCGTCATCGAAATAAAACTTAACAGCGTAATCCTGTAAGTAAGGAACATCTTGATATATAGGTTGATTATTTGATTCCTTCTTTGAGTTACAGCTTATGCTTGTTAGTACTATCAATAAAACGGCAATCCATTGGATACTTTTCACTCACCTTTCCTTATTATCTTTTTATCAGCCAAATATCAGAAATTCTTGAATAGTTTCTCCAATTGAGATGCGATTCTTCCGGGATATCAAATGTCATTTTAATTTTTCCATCACCTACCAAAATTCTTGGAACAACAAACTCTTTGAATTTTTCAACTTCCTTATTATACAAAACCGGTTCCAGTCTTTGACCATCAATTCTCAACAATGCATCTCCATAACCTGTAATGCGAACAATATAACGTCCATTCGGGTCAAGGTCTTCGTATTCAAGAACCGGACTATTTTGGTAAACCAACGATGATAACCTCAATCTACTTTCTCCATGATCAAACCATGCAAAATCTGTTGCATCCGGAACAGTGCTTTTTACATGCGGACTATTAGCAATATTCGATATGTCGTCGTAATAACTGCCGATACCGGGGTTCTCCCAAGTACGTATTATTTCCAGTTTTTCCTTTTGCTTTTTCTCTGACGACATTTGTTTTATCTTACTAAATTCATCTGTGTACCATCTTCTGTTGTTCAAAGGACGATCAACGAAATCCAAAATAGCTCCTCTCTCGGCTCCGCTGGCATTATAGAGCTTTACGCTGGTCTGCAGTCCAATGATATTAAACAGATCTTCACAGTAGTTTTCAATCTGCTTTTTCATATTCTGTTCAATAGGTTTTGTAGCGGCTTCGTTTATCTTTTCCAAAGATTTCTTCATGGCTGTCTCAATACCAAGCTTATCAACTTGTGCTAAAATTTCGTTCGCTTCTTTTTCTAAATTCTTTTCGTTTATCAGTCTCCGACGAATGTAAGTATCATAGTCAGCTCTTAACTGAAGCATCAGCCAGCGCCAGTTATCCGAAAGTTCCGGATATTTTTTTTCAAGGTCTTTCCAATATGCAAAAGTGGTTTCAACACTGCCGTTATTTTTCAGAGGACCAAGCCAGTCCTTTTCAAGGGCAAATATTCCTTCTGCCGCACTAACTCCTAATTCCGGTCCAAAGAAAAATCGGCTATATTCAATTAGAATATCCCTTAAATTTCTATTTGGATCCCATCCACGCTGACTCCAAACTATTTTATTCACATCATCATGACAGCCATCAGAATAAGCAACAAATCCATCTGTAAATTGAGCATAATCGCCGTTGATTTTTGCATAATATACAGGCATCGGGTTTATTCCTTCCCTTCCAATTGTTAGTGCAAGAGCTTGATCAAAATTCGGTGCAGGAAATTCACATCTAACATTGTGAGTGATATCGGGATACTGGCGGTGTTTATATTGCTTAGGTAAACGGAAACGGGTTTCGGCAATTGGAGGACTGCCCGGTCCAGAGACAACTCCGCTTAACCAGTCCGGTTTTTCAACATCAAGGTAATGATAAAAATAATCGATCTGTTCTTCGCTAAATCCTTGAAGTGATATCCAAATACCAGCACCTGGATGATACTTTTGCAATCTAGTATAAAGTTCTTTCAAAAACGGCATTACGTCTCTGGGATGATTATCCCCAGGGTCACCTCCTGGGAAGAAGACATTATCCAATCTCGGAGTTGCCTTGTAAAACGCTTCGTGCTTTTCAATTTCCTTCTGACGCAGACTATCTATTCTCAAATCTACCTGAGCCGGAATCCAAACCCAATAGTCAACATCATAAGCATCACAGATCTTACTGATCTCTACATTCATCTCTTTCCGAGGCAATTTGAAATGCACGCTTTCATCACCTTTACCACCGAGAGGAATGTTCTCAATTGAATTGGTTCCAAATATTACAAGTTCACGGATGTATTGTTCATACTGCTCAACACTCCACGCATCGTAGGAATTGGCAGTGTTTCTGTAACCAAGCTGGTGACCGCGAATGGGATAAGCAGGCGATGAAGCAAAATCTAAAGGAGTATCTATCAAAAATTTATCCTCGCTCATTTTGGCTCTCCGCAAAAGTTTACCAATACCGAACAGAACACCCCTTTTATCTGCACCGATTATCCAAAGGATCTTTTTCCCCTTTCTCTTATCATAATATAGACGGAATCCTTCGGGTTGTTTTTCTTCTATTTTGTTTCCCTCTCTCACCGGAATTTTTTCACCCAAAAGACGTTTAGAACTTGAGAGACAAAGAGCAATTGTTATTTCATTTGACCAATCATCGGTCTGCTGTAGTTCAAGTGATGTTCGTTTTCCCACTTCTTCTTGTAAAACTCTAATACATGTTTCTTTAACTGGTGAGGCAATTTCTTCTGATATTAAAATTGCTGCTTTTGAAAATCCAATTTGTTCGGCAGATATATTAACACTTAATATTGCAGGTGCACTCAATAATATCAATAGGGAAAATACCTTTGTAACTCTTCTCATAATGATGTTAACTCCAAGTTAAATATTTCAAAATTAGCATAAAAAATCGATTGTTTAATAAACATAAAGATAGTTAATCATCATAATTTTACCAAGTAATTTCATTGGTGATCGTAGTTTTATTAAAATTAAAGTTAAAGAATACTTGAGTAAAATCCGCTTATAGAAAGCTAATATTGCAATTCTTAATATGGTTGAAGATTTTTTAAATATTCAAACCATATTAAGAATCGGATGATAATAATTGCCTTCGTTTTATTACTATCAATTCTTTAGTGAGAAGTGATTATTGAAAACCAAACCTAATTGACACTTTCAAGAGCTACTTTTGGAGCAAATTTATTAAACAATACTACAGCAATAAAGCCGACGATAAACATAATTAAGCTATAAAATATTGCTGCTAGTGTCATCTCAGGAATTCCTAAAATAGTTGCCGTAATTAATAAAGCTAACGTCCCATTTTGAATACCGACTTCGATGGATATACTTCGCATTTGAGCCGGCGTTGTCGCGAACAATTTTGCGACAATAAATCCAAGTAAAAAAGCGAGCACAACAAGTAATAGAGCTGCAGGAGCTACAGTAACCAAGTTGTCCATTATTACATCTATATTTTTTATTACTAAGGCAACAATTATTAGAAAAAGAAAAACTGTGGAGAGTATTTTTACCGGTTTACGTAATTTGAGCGATAAGTTATGTTTTTTAGCATTAATCATCATTCCGATGGTTATCGGAACTACGCTTATAACAAATAATTCTATTATTGTTTTAACAATGTTCAGTTCAATATTTTGTGTTTGACTGATATTACTTAGTACAATAGCTGCTGCAAATGGTAACCAGAACGGTGTAATAATGCTGACTATTGCTGTTAGACTCACCGATAAGGCTAAATCCCCTTTGGCAAGTAAGGTAATCAAGTTAGAAGTTGGTCCTCCAGGCGCTAAAGTTAATATCACAAATCCCGCTCCAATTAAAGGACTGGTAAATTCAAATAGATATATTCCAACTATAATTCCTAAGATCGGGAGTAATATCATTTGTGCTAAAATTCCTGCAAAAACCGGTTTTGGCTTATTGAATAACAATCCAAAATCTGATAATTTTAATTCTAGACCAATCCCAACCATTATTATTGCTAATGATAGTGGAAGAATAACTGAACTAAGAAATGAACTTTCCATTACTTCTCCTTTAAAAAATTATTTGATTAGATGCTTATTGAGGTGTAGTTTGATTATTATCAACAAGTTGGATTAAAAGATAATTAAAAACTTTGATCTTTACAAGATATTACATCCTATTCTCAACTGAAATAATTTGTAAAAAAATCTGTAAATTGCAGTCCAAAAATGTCTGAATGATCCCATCACAAACATTTTTTTCATTACAACTTGACAAACCAGACAATTATTAAAGGAGATTTGTGAATGTTTGCAACTATTGATCTAATAATAATCGCCGTTTTTTTTGTGATCGTAATCGGAATCGGATTTGTCGCTTCCAAAACAGCCGGTAAGGACACTGCCGAATATTTTCTCTCGGGAAG
>JAADIB010000143.1 GCA_013151565.1 Chlorobiota bacterium | reverse complement strand
ATAATAAGCAGCTATCCAAAATGAAAAAAAGGGGCAATAAAGGTAATCATGGCTACGAGAAGGATTATATTGATATGCATGGAATATTTGTTGCAAGCGGACCTAATTTTAAAACCAATTACAAAACCGGTACTGTTTGGAATATTGATATATACCCGCTTTTATGTAAGATATTCAACATCTATCCGAATCCGAAAATAGATGGGAAGTTGGAAAGAATTGGATTTCTACTTAAATAGCACACTAATTTCTATGATCTATATTATAATTTACTCGGATCATTAATTCTTATTTTATAGGTAATTATTAGATGAAGAAAATTTTAAATATTGAATATCAAAAGCATACATTACAGAACGGGCTCGAAGTAGTTCTATATAAAGATAACAGTCTGCCGATCGTGTCTGTAAATATCTGGTATAAAGTCGGCTCGGCTAATGAAATAGAGGGTAAAACCGGTTTTGCGCATTTGTTCGAACATATGATGTTCCAAGGCTCTAAGAATGTGCCTAAGGAAAGGCACTTCAGATATATTGAAGAAGCCGGCGGGAACCTGAACGGCTCAACAAGTATTGATAAAACAAATTATTATGAAACGGTTCCATCAAATTCTTTAGAGTTAGCTCTTTGGTTGGAATCGGATAGAATGGGATTTTTACTTGATGCATTAACACAAGAAAAACTCGACAATCAGAAAGACGTTGTGATGAACGAAAGGCGGCAGCACTATGATAATCAGCCTTATGGTTTAGCATGGGAATTAATTTTCTCAAATCTTTTCCCAAGGAACCATCCTTACCATTGGCCAACAATCGGATGGATGAAGGATATCGAAAAGTTTGAACTTGATGATGTGAAGAAGTTTTTTAGAACTTATTATTCTCCTAACAATGCCAGCCTTGTTGTAGGCGGTGATATTGAATATGATGCTGCTTTAGAATTAGTGAAAAAATATTTCGAGGAAATCTCAAGCGGAAATTCAATTCCCAAAATTCAAGTTCCTCAAACCGGTTTGGAAGAGAATAAAAAAATTATTCATCACGACAACGTCCAGTTATCCAAAATATATCTTGCTTGGGAAACCACAAAACTCTATGGGAAAGATGATGCCACTCTTGATGTTCTAGCCGATATATTAACAGGTTCTAAAAACGGCAGATTATTTAAATCACTTGTTTTCGAAAAACAAATTGCTCAAGATATCGCAAGTTTTCAGTATTCTGGAAATCTGACAGGAATGTTTATCATCACTGCTACAGCAAAACCCGGAGTTAAATTAGATGAAATTAAAACTGAAATTCTGAAAGAACTAAGGCAGATTGAAGAGAAAGGGATTACTGCTTCTGAACTTGAACGATCAAAAAATGCTATTACTTCTTCTTTCATTTATTCGCTTCAAAATCTAAATTCACTGGTCGATCAAATCAATAATTATAATACAAACTTAGGTGAACCAAACTCATTCATTTTCGATTTGGAAAGAATGACAAACTTAAATATTGGCGAGGTCAATAACATGATAGAAAAACATTTAAACAAACCTTTTATCGAACTCCAAATAGTACCCAAGGAGGCTGAAGATGAAACTGAATAGATCTGCTGCACCGGAGGCAAAAGGAAAGTTAGAATTTCATCTGCCCGAAATAAAACAATTCCAATTGAATAATGGTTTAAAAGTTCTTTTCGTTGAGAAGGATAATCTTCCGATCATCCAGATGAGCTTAATAGTAAATGCCGGGAGCAGGTTTGATCCATCAGGTAAAAGCGGACTTGCATATTTAACCTCGATGTTAATCGACGAAGGAGCCGGTAAATATTCTGCCCTTGAACTTGATAATGAAATTGAATCGCTCGGTTCAATATTCGGAGTTTCTACTGACAGTGATTTGATTTATATGAATATGCTTTCTATAAAAGATAAGTTTGAACAATCGCTGGAACTGCTTACAACAATTTATGCTTCTCCCCTTTTCACTGATGCGGATTTTGAAAGAGAGAAAAAGAAGTTGCTTACAATGATTATCCGCAATTATGATGAACCATCATATATTGCTTCCACTAATTTTCGTAATCTTGTTTACAATGCTACTCCCTATGATCATCCAATAATCGGAACTTTAAAAGAAGTAGAAACGATTACCAACAATGACGTAAAACACTTTTACAGAAATACATTTTCTCCTTCAAATTCACATTTGATTGTTGTCGGAAGTATTACAATACCGGTACTGGAAAAAAAATTAAATAACTATTTCACTTCCGCTTCGTTTGAATTAGAGAACATAAACAATATTTCTACTCCTATTGAAAACAATTCCAACATATATTTTATTCATAAGAAAGGGGCAACACAATCGGAAATAAGAGTAGGTCATCTCTCCAATAAACGCACTGATCCGGATTATTTTGCAAAAGCGATATTAAATTCAATCCTCGGCGGACAGTTCTCTAGTAGACTAAATTTGAATCTGCGGGAAGATAAAGGTTTTACTTATGGGGTTTCATCCGGCTATTATTACAACAAAAATTATAGTTACTTTCAAATTGCAACTTCTGTTGAGAGTAAAAATACTGGAGAAGCCTTAGAAGAAATTAAGAAAGAAATAAATGGGATCAAGCAGAGTATTTCTCTCGAGGAAATTAATTTTGCTAAATCGTACCTTATTAAACGCTTTCCGGCAATGTTCGAAACTTATACGCAGACCGCTAATAATCTGACTTCTTTAGTTCATTACTCCTTGGACAAAAATTATTTTAATAATTATATCCAAAATATTGAGAACTGTACAAAAGATGAAATTGAAGAAGCGGCACGTAAGAAGATTAAAACCGATAAAATGATTTACGTGGTTGTAGGGGACGAAGAGAAAGTTCTGTCTCAACTTCGCATAATTTCTGACAGTAATATTATTGAGTTGGATAAATTTGGGAAAGTAAAAACAAGTAAAAGTTATTGATCAAGTTTAGGTTTTACTACTCTGTCTCCCATTTTTAATTGCTTCTCAATAAGCGGGACCAATGTTATAAAATCGTTATATGTTATCAAAAAAGTTTCACCTTTCTTTCCCCTTAGACTAGTAGTATAAAAATGAAATAACGAAACCAACTGTTTTTCGCTATCTGCTTTTAGCGGTGTTAAGTAACTTAAGGGTAAAATCTTTATCTCTCTTTTTTCAAATTCATCTTTAATTAAGCTGTAAATTTTTGAATTATATATCTTTGAATTCTCATCAATTAAATAAATTATCCTGCGCCCATAAGTTATTATTATCTCTTTGATATTATTTATCAATCGCTGTTTTGTAAAGTCTTCATCAAGTTCAAAACGAGAATCATTAATATCGTCGTTGATCAAAACGATATAATCAGATCTAAGTTTATCCAAAATATCTGAGCTGTATTCAGACGGGACAAAAGCAAAGTCATAATTAATATAGAGTTTAGATAATTTGTTAAGCGCTTCCTCGTCAACTCTATCATCAATTTCCATTACAAATCCATATTCGGCAAATTCCCGTTTGATCTTTCTAGTATGAATTAAATTTGCATCGAGTTTTAAAATATTGTTTGAGAATATCTTTAATTCCGAGTTGCTGTAATTTTTCTTCTCAACCGATTCAATATCAACAGGCTGGTTAACAAAGCTGACATTAACATCTTTAATGAAAGATGCTATGGAAATATCAAGGGGAAACTTTATTTTGTATATATAGTCCAACGAATCGTAAGTCTTTTTTTTAAGTGAGACTTTTGTAATCCAATTTTCAGCAATACCGTAATCATTTAATGTTGTTCTGAATTCTTCTTCAATTTTATTCTTCGATAATTCTTGAACAATTACTACTTTATCTTTTGAATACCTTTCCAATAAAACGTTACCAATAATAAGTAATATTGAAAGTGCAATGAGTGCGTAAATAAGTTTTCGTTTTATGAGCATTGATACATCAGCAAGTTTTACTTTCTAAAATTCGGTTTCCTTTTTTCTAAAAATGCTTCTGTCCCTTCTTTGAATTCTTCAGTATCACAGCATTCCCCAAACAATTCAGCTTCGAGCTTTAACCCTTCTTCCAAAGAAAGTTGATGAACAGCATTAATAGCTTTAAGAGAAGCTGAGATTGCAAAACTTCCCTTCGAAATAATTTTCTGCGCCATCTCAATAGCTTTCGGCATCAACTCGTCACTTGCATACACTCGATTGACCAAACCAATTCTGAATGCATCATTAGACGGAATCATATCGCCTGTTAAGATATATTCAAAGGCACGTCCTTTGTTGATTTGTCTTGCTAAACGCTGAGTACCTCCATAGCCGGGAATAACTCCTAAATTAACTTCCGGCTGTCCGAACCTGGCTTTATCCGATGAAAGCCGTATATGGCAAGCCAGAGCAAGCTCGCAGCCGCCTCCGAGTGCAAAGCCGTTTACAGCTGCAATTACAAGTTTATCCATGTTTTCTATTTTATCAAAAACAGATTGTCCAAATCGTGAAAATTCAATTGCTCTTTTTGAGTCTAGTTTTGAAAGCTCCTCAATATCTGCGCCGGCAACAAATGCCTTTTCACCTGCTCCCGTTATGATAACCACATAAACTTTCTCATCATTTTTTGCATGCTCAATAACTGAACCTAATTCTGCTAAAGTCTCATGATTAAGAGCATTAAGCTTATCGGGACGATTGATGGTAATAGTGGCGATGTTATTTTCAACTGTATAAATTAAATTTTTTAAGTCCATTTCTATCCTTAAATTTTTGCAAATATTGGAATTTGAATTCTTAGATCAAGTGACAGGCTATGATTGTTGGGAAAGAAATAATAACTAATAGTAGTTTCCAAAAGAAACATTGAGAATCCTCCACTGACATGAAAGCCAAATTTAGTAAGGGTTTCATCATAATTATTTCTATTACTATCACTTTTAAATATATGAGTATTATTGAATATACCAAATGACAATCCTGCTTCGACAATTGGCATTATTAGAATTTCATCTTTAATAATCGGAGCAAAATAAAATCTGATACCAGGCAGAATTAAAAATTCATTTGTGTAAAATGAAGAATAATCGGATATTTTAGGAAGATCATTCGAAGCCGGGTAATGCTGGTAGCCAAGCTTGGTATACAAAAATACAGGAAGAATTTTATTGTCTGCATAAGATAAGGTCAGATCTAAACCGATCCCAATTCCGTTTTTAGCCGAAAAATCTCCGATAGGAAGTTTAGGACCAATCCCGAGAGAAAAGAATAATCCTTTTGCCTGCCCGAGAGAAAGATCTTGTGCATTAATAACACTTGCAAAAAGAAATACAGTCAATAATAGCTTTTTTAATCTGTTAAATTTCATTTATCTTTTTCAATTAAGAATTTTGTACCTGCACCATATTCATAAACCAATTTACCTCCATATTCACCAGTTTTATAAATAAAGAAAATACCAACAAGAGAGAGAACTACAAAAATATACCTTAGTTTTCCCACAAACTTTTTATTCACAGTTAGAAATACTCTCAAAGCTAGAACGATCACATAATACCAAAGTGTTATCGTAGCCCAATCTTCATGTGCTTCAATAATTTTATTTATATCTTGCGTAAGAAGACCTTGTGCATCCAATAATTGTGCAGCCTGGTTTCCAGTAAGAACAGCTTCTAAAGCTCCGGCGACACCAAGAACTAAAATTATAACTGCTGATTTAAGGAGATACTCCTTATCAAAAATTATTCCTGAGGATTCAAAGACAAAATATAAAACAAATAAGACAATTGGGAAATGAACTAACAAGGGATGATATTGTGCGAGTAATTCCAACTATTTATCCTAAAAAATTATTGAATAATAATCATGAAAGATAAAGAATAACTTACAAAAAGTGTAATCAGAAATGAATGAAATTGCATCAATATTTCACTTTGTATAAGAAAAGTCCGCATGCAGGCACTCCTCTGCCTGCATCATCTCTATCTTTTAATGATAAAATCTCTCCGACTTTTCCTACATGATGCTTTTTCTCCGCAATTTCCAGAATTGTTCCCACAATGGCTCTCACCATTCCATGCAAAAAACGGTTGCCGTCAACTCTGAAATAATATAAATCTTTATTCCTTCTCCATCTTGATAAAGTTATATTACAAACTTTCTCTTTTGTCTCACTATTTTTTTTTGAGAAGGAGGTAAAGTCAAATTCCCCTACAAATTCACTACTGATCTTATTCAGAAGATCAATTTCAAGTTTAGAGATTGGAGGATAGAAATAAGAAAAGTCCTTATAGAACGGGGACTTCATGGAATTGATCACGTAAAGATAGCTTCTTTTTTTTGCATCGAACCGAGCATGAAAATTTTCATCAATCTCAGTAATATCATTAATTGCTATATCGGTTGGTAGAATAGAATTCAGCGAGTGCTGGAATTTATTAATGTTCAATTCATCTTCGATTCTAAAATTGGCGATTTGTCCGAGCGCATGAACACCGGCATCGGTTCTGCCTGAGCCTATTAAATTTATTTTTTCCTTTGTTAGTATTTGAATTGCATTGCCAATTTGCTGCTGAATTGTATCGACATTCGGCTGTATCTGCCAACCGGAATAATTTGTTCCGTTGTATTGAATTGTAAGTCGATAGTTTCTCATTATAATGCAGCTAATGACATTGATATTTTTTTAAACTAAAAAGATGCAACAAAATGCATCGACAAATTATTAGGACGCGAAATTGTATTGGAATAGTTGAATCCAATTTGCCAGCCGAGTTCCTTTTTTAGATTTTTATTGTGAGCATTCACCAAACGAATCGCGTTTATAATACTAGCTACCCTATTGAGTATCAGCGCACCGATAATAAAGCGGGAACTATTATACCACTGCTCGCTTGATTTCCACATCGCTCTATACTCAGAACGCTGCTCTTGACCAGACCATTTCCAATAGTGCGTTTGCTCATTATAAATATCTTCAAAATTTCTATCCAGTTCCTGACGACGATTGTATTGGTAAATATCAATATAGCTTCCGATATCGGCAAAGTACTTATCGTCTTTCCCATTTACATTTACACTGCCGTAAGCTTGAGCAAAAGATTTGTAATTATTCTCCCTACTTTTGGCATATGCATTAACCCCAATCAATCCGCCCCAAAGAATTCCATCGGCAATAGTAAAATACTTGCCGGATGAATATCCGCCAGCGTAAAGCTCGCCCATGCCCGGCAGTAAAGCTGAGTAGAGGATAGCCAAACCAGTTTTCTTTTTCTGCTGCTTGTACTGAATTTCCTTATTATTATCAATGGTAATGTTCTGCATGAACTGATACTTCAATTCTTCAAAACTTGCAGTTTGATTTCCTTGAGCAAATAAAATAGAGAAATTTAATATTAGTAGTACAAATGTCTTTTTCATTTTTTATCCTGCAATACTTGTTATTTGATTACTATTTAGCACAGTACAAATATTACCATCCATTCCTTCAATTTTAGTTTTAGTTAAATTGTTAACCAGATTTTTATTATAAGGATGCTTTACCCGAACATAATTGGAAGACCAACCATATAGAAATCCATCATGATCTTCATCCTCAAAAAGAACGGTTACTTCTTTATTGATCATCTTCTGATAAAAAGCGGTTCGTTTTTTCTCGCTCAAAATTCGCAGCATATTGTTTCGACTTTTTCTTTCGAGGAAGTCAACACTCCCATTCATTTCAATTGCTTTCGTATTCGGTCTCTCCGAGTAAGTAAATACGTGAAGATATGATACCGGCAATTCTTTAATGAATTCATATGTATCCATATAATCCCTCTCGGTCTCTCCGGGTGAACCTACAATCACATCAACACCAATTCCAACATTTTCAATTCTGCTGATAAGTTTATTTATCAATTTACTGTAATCTTCAATGCTGTATCTTCTCTGCATCAACTGCAACATTTTGTTGCTTCCGCTCTGTAAAGGAATATGAAAATGTTTTGCCATTTTCGGACTCGATGCAGTAAGGTCAATTATATCATCTGTTAATAGATTCGGTTCAATCGAACTGATCCTAATTCTGAAATCGCCTTCAACTGAGAGTAGATCTTTTAGAAGTAAGTAAAGATTGCTGCCGATCTTTTTGCCATAATCGCCGACATTTACTCCCGTAAGTATTATCTCTTTATACCCGCTATCAATAAGTTTCTTGAATTCTCCTATTACTTCGTCTTGGTTTGTGCTTCTGCTTTTCCCTCGCGCTAAGGGAATGGTGCAGAATGTGCATTTGTAATCGCAGCCATCTTGAATTTTGAAGAATGCACGTGTACGACCAAGACTATCGGAAGAATATGCAAAATTGAATTTGTCCAACTCTTCGGTAGCAGAAACATGAACACATGACGGCGCGTCTTTATTGAATTCCGGGATCAGAGAAAATATTTCAAACTTCTCATTGTTCCCCAAAATTGCATCAACTCCGCCTATCTCCTTGATCTCTTCCGGTTTAAGCTGTGCATAACAACCTGTAACAATTATATATGCATTAGGATTATTCCGTAGAGCGCGTCTTATTATCTGGCGGCACTCACGGTTAGCATTTTCGGTTACAGTACAAGTGTTGATAACATAAACATCAGCCTTCCCTTTGAAATCAACCACATCAAAACCTTTTTGTACAAATTGGGTTCCAATAGTTGAAGTTTCGGAAAAGTTCAATTTACAACCGAGTGTATGAAATGCGACTTTAGATGTCAAATGCTTTAATTCCAATTTAAAAATAAAAAGGGCTGTTATACCGCTACAATTTAATTAAAATAGCAAATATAAACAGCCCTAAAAATGATCACACTACTTATTTATCTTTCTCGTCTTCAGAAGTGTTTTCCTCTTCTTCATCATCAGATTTAGATTCGGATTCTTCTTCAGCTTTAGTTTCTTCTACTTTCTCCTCTGTCTCAGTAACTTCTTCAGTTTCTTCAACTTTAACTTCTTCCAAAGTTTCTTCTTTTGCTTCAACAGGTTCCTCAGCAGTTTCCTCAATAGCTTCTGTAGATTCTACCTCTTCTTCTGATTCGATAGCTTCGGTTTTCTCCTCAACCTTTTCCTCAGTAGCTTTGGCTTCTTCAGTGGTTTCTATTTCAACCGGCTCCTTAGTAGTTTCTATAGATTCGGACTCTTCTGACTTGACAACTTCGGTTTTCTCCTCAACCTTTTCCTCAGTAGCTTTGGCTTCTTCAGTGGTTTCTGTTTCAACCGGTTCCTTAGTAGTTTCTATAGATTCGGACTCTTCTGACTTGACAACTTCAGTTTTCTCCTCAGCCTTTTCCTCAGCTACTTTAGTTTCTTTTTCCTCAACTACTTTAGTTTCTTTTTTCGGAGTTCCTTTTACTGCACGTTTAGAGTGTCCAATTTGTTCTTCAAATATTTTAAAATCTGAAGGATCAAAATCGCCAACGTCAGCATTCTGGATATCTTCCACAGTCACTTTTTCGAGTTTGTGAACTTTAATATATTCAGCAATTTCCTCTTCCGATTTATCCTTCAACGCCGCTAAAGCACTAAGAACGATCTTCTTGTTCTCTTTATCAAATTCGATTATCATTACCGATAATTCTGATCCGACAGGAAAACAATAAGAGAAATTCTTGATCTTGGATGTTGATAACAGAGTACCAGGAATAAATCCATCAACACCTAAAGGAAGTTCAGCTATTAGTCCTTTTTCAATAATTCTAACAACTTTACTTTCTATAATTTTACCGACAGGATATTCTCTTTCAAAAGTATCCCAAGGATTTTCCTCGATTTGTTTGTGACCGAGAGAAATTTTTCTCTGGTCAGTATCAATTGCCAATACAACAACATCAAGCTGCTCGCCTTTTTTAACAACTTCTCCGGGGTGACGTATTTTCTTTGTCCATGAAAGATCAGAAATATGAACCAGCCCGTCAATACCAGGCTCCAGTTCAACAAACACACCAAAGTTTGTTAAGTTACGTGCAATACCTGAATGCTTAGAACCAACCGGATATTTTTTCATTAACTCTTCCCAAGGATCGGGAGTTAACTGTTTCATACCTAGTGAAATTTTCTTTTCATTCTTATCAAGACTCAAGATAACAGCTTCAACAATTTGTCCCATTGATACAAATTGAGAAGGATGGTTAATGTGCTGTGTCCAGCTCATTTCAGAAATATGTATAAGCCCTTCAATACCTTTTTCAATTTCAATGAATGCACCGTAATCGGTAAGTGAAACTACACGACCGGAAACTTTATCTCCGATATTGTATTTCTTCTCGATGTTTTCCCATGGATGTTCAAGAAGTTGTTTCAAGCTAAGTGAAATTCTTTTCTTCTCAGTATCAAAGTCTGTAACAACCACTTTGATATTCTCATCCAATTGAACAACTTCACTCGGGTGATTAATTCTTCCCCAGCTTAAGTCTGTTATATGGATCAATCCATCAACACCGCCGAGATCAATGAACACACCGAAGTCTGTAATCGCTTTTACAATACCTTCGAGTATCTGACCTTTTTCAAGACCTTCAAGAATCTCTTTTCTCTGGTCAGAGATTGTCTCCTCGATAAGAACTTTGTGTGATACAACAACATTTTCAGTAGGCACATTAACTTTAACAATTCTGAAATCCATTGTTTGACCAACGAATGCATCAAAATCTCTTACAGGTCGTATGTCAATTTGCGAACCCGGTAAAAATGCTTCAAGTCCAAGAATATCCACAACCATTCCGCCTTTAATTCTTTTCAGGATTTTTCCTTGAAGAACTTCTTCAGTCTCATAAGCATTCATTATTCTATCCCATATCTTCAGGAAGTCAGCTCTCTTTTTACTAAGAACCAGGTTTCCTTCTTCATCTTCAACGCTTTCAATAACAATATCAACTTCGTTTCCAACTTTTAGATCATCATCCGGGGAAAATTCATTTTTCGGAATAGACCCGTCAGATTTGAAACCAACGTCAAGAACTACATGATCATCGCTTATACTTACAATACGTCCTTTTGTAATCTCACCTTCCACAATATCCTGGAAGGAGTTTTCATAGAGTTTTTCTAGCTCGATTAGTTCATTTTCAGAATACTCTTCAGGATTCATGAATTTGCTTTTACCAGAAACCTCCACTTTTTTCGTCTGCTCAGTAACCTGTTCAACATTCTCGTTTTCTAATTCAGACATTTATCCTCCTAATACATTTGGTAATCCATTTTACTTCTAAAGTCAGTAAAAAAATTAAAATGGATTGAATTTAGTTTAACATAATTTGTTTGTCTGACTTTAATTTATAAATTAATTTTTTTTTTTATGTTCTCAATTAAAATCTCGAACTCTTCATCAACACTTAAGGAAGATGTATCAACTTCAATTGCGTTTTCAGCTCTTGTAAGCGGACTTATTTCCCTACCGCTATCAATAGCATCTCGCTTTCTCAAATTTTCTTTTACTTCTTCAATGTCAATATCAACACCTTTTTCCATGTACTCTTTATGTCTTCTTTCGGCTCTTACATCAACACTGGCAATAAGATAAATCTTGACATTGGCATCGGGGAAAACAACAGTTGTTGTATCACGTCCCTCTGCAACAATATTTCCTACTTTTCCCATCTGCTGCTGCATCCTCACAAGTTCCTTACGAACTGCGGGCATTGCCGAAATTTCACTTACTTTGCCATTAACTTCCGGTGTTCGTATATAATCTGTTAATTCCTCACCATTAACAAAAACTCTGGTAACACCGTTTTCATATTTTAGAGTTACATCAAGACCAAGAATAAATTTACTAACCGCTTCTTCATCATCAACTATTCCTTCACGAATAGCTAAATAAGTTATTGCACGATACATAGCTCCGGTGTCAAGATAGGTAAACCCTAATCTTTCAGCGACCATTTTAGCTAATGTACTCTTTCCCGAACCCGCCGGACCATCAATTGCAATAATGATTTTTGACATAGTTTACAAAAATACAAAACTGATCTCTTTTTATCAATAAAAAATATCTATAAATAATTGAAATTAAAAATTAAATGAGTTAAAGAGGTAAATCTGGTTGAATTTATATGACTATTGCTTGAAGAAACTAAAAGCTCAATAGGGGGATTCCCTTATGATGAACTATAATCTTGTCGTACTACTTATTGAATTGTAGAATTACCATTGTAATCATGTTAATACAAAATCAAATATTAATCTCCGGCACTACAAATGGTTCTCGATATTCTCTAGTCAGCATGGTGCTGGCTTCTTCATCTCCGATGATAATTTGCTTATCTGGATCAAAATTAATTGTACGTCCCAAACGGTAAGAAATATTTGCCAGGTGAACAAGTGCACATGAATAAAATCCTTCTTCAATCGGCGCTGTTAAAAGTCCTGGGTCATTAGCTCGAATGGCATCAGCAAAATTTTGATAATGGTTACCAAGACCGCCGCCAGTTTTACCCGGCTCGCGATGTTTCCCCATAAATGTTTTCCAGTTGTTTACTGTTTTTGACATATAACCCTCAGAGCCGTAAAATAAATTTCCAACAACATTAACATTGCTGGTCA
>JAADIB010000181.1:2784-35090 GCA_013151565.1 Chlorobiota bacterium | reverse complement strand
TTCCCTTCCATAGGTGTCTCCTTTATGGTCAACTCTATGCAGGGATAGACAATTGAATTCTGGTAATCGGAAACTAGTGATCAGTAATCAGTCTTGCTTACCGCAAAAACTATCCGCTTTATTTATCATCGAATTCAGCATTTTGCCAACAGAGGAATAACGATTCAACCAATCTTGAGATTGCTTGTTGGTTAAGTAACAACAATCACATGCTGTTTCAATCCAATGTTGTGTCTCTTGTTGTTCACCATCAGCATCAGTTAATTTACTGACAAAATGTTTTATATATCTTCGCTTTGACCAAGCTTCTGCCAACTGAGCTCCGACTGAACGAGATGATCGCCTTATTTGATCAGTAAGAGAATACATTTCTTCTTTAGGAAAGCTTTTTGTCTCCTCGAATATTTCCAAAGACAATTGCCTAGCCAATTTGTAAACTTCCAAATCTTTGAAACTATTTGCATGCATTCTTCATTCCTATTAGTAATTTGTTTTTGCTAAACACCGGTCACTGATTACCTAACACTTATCAGTGATTAAATATTTAGCAAATTCTCTGATACTTATCAATTCGATTTCCTTGCTATCTCATCTCCAAAGCTTCTGTTGTTGTATAATATTTTGTAATCATATTTGGAACTTCCCACTTAGGTAGTTTTCCATCAACAAGGTAACCTAGATACCGTTCCATTACTTGACCAAAATGAGCTTCGTGTCCGACACGATATTTATCGGGAATAATTATATGCCAATATTCATTTTCTCTTTCAACTTCAATTCCGGGATATTTATTTTGAAGATTTGTAACTGATATATTTAATTGTTTATTCAATTCCTCCTTATCTTCATCTTTAGCTGCCTCAACATATAATTCCGGTTTATAATTTTGCTCTTTCCCTTGCTTAATAATTATA
The DNA here is from genome assembly GCA_013151565.1 of Chlorobiota bacterium. Taxonomy (GTDB): domain Bacteria; phylum Bacteroidota; class Ignavibacteria; order Ignavibacteriales; family Melioribacteraceae; genus SZUA-22. The sequence continues at coordinate 34,176 of JAADIB010000181.1, read as the reverse complement.
TTTGATTTGGTTCCTTTAATGATTGAGTAATGAGTATCACCGCCACCCTTTGGAGCCTGGTATTTCCATTCGACAACTATTTTCGCATGGATTCCTTTCAATGAATAATTAATCTCACCATTGCTATAAACCGGAAGCACATTATCTATAATTTTCGATTGAAGAAACTCAGGAAACTTTTCTAATTTTGTTACATTGCTGAACTGCTCTAAAGTTAATTTGGTGGGCCAATGCTTGGGAACAATATCTTCAACATCTGTTTTATAGTTGAGAATTTGTTCGGGAAATAATTCCCATTGAATGAGATCTACTAAGTGAGTTGTTACATCTACAAGACCATCGCCCTGTTGAGCAGAATCAAAAAACCAAGCTGGTCTTTTAAGAGGTTTACCTGCAACATACTTAAAGAAATGATGGACACTCGATTTTACAACTGCCGGGTTCTCAAGTGAACCTTGAATTATTGTACCAAATACTTCTGGAACCTCAATCAATTCCTTTTGCATGATTGAGGTAATCTCACTCCGTTCGGTCATTATGTCATATAGTAAAACATTATTCTTCTTTGCTGCTTCAAAAGTTTTAATAAGCAATTCAAATCCTTCTTTATCAATACACATAGGTTTGTCGGCAAATACGTTTATCCCTGCATCAATAGCGGCTTTGATATAAATGATTTTCTTATCATTCTTTCCGGATGTAATCATTACATTACCCGGTTTTTCAGAAATCATTTTTTCCAAATAATCGAACCCGGTATATATTTTTGATTTCCAATTTGTTGGATTTACTGCGCGGTTATTAAAACCATCAACTCGTGCTAGATGATCTTTCACATCCTGCCCCTCCGGTGCGTAAATATATACTAACGGTGATACTTGATCATATTGAACTTTTTGCACAAGTCCAGCATGAAAATGTCCAGGATCAAGTATCATCAGTTTTATTTCATGATCAGCGCCGGTAAATTTTTTAATTGATTCATTTTTATTGCTACAAGAAATAACAACGAGTAATAATGGAATAATAAAAATCAATTCTGCTATTTTGAGATTCATAATATATCCTTCTATTTACTATTTAGATTTGACAAAAGTGGTTTTACAAATACTTACTCCAAAGCTTCTATATTATCGCATCACAAAATTATTTCGCTAGGTTTTCTGCCCATTGAGAATATAACTTTTTAATTCCAGCTTGCTCGGTTGTCCCAGTGTGAACTATTACTCTGTATTCGAATGTAATTGATTCCGATTTTTTAATAGTAAAATCCCCTTCCTTCCAATTCATGTTGGTCGGTGAAAAGAAGCCGTAATCTCTTGTAAACCATTTGCTCGGATACCAAACATTCTGTGGCGAATCAAAAATTGCTAATCCCTCAATTATTCCGAATCGCTCGCCATAATAATCACACCAGGAAGATTCCACTCCCGCAGTTTCTTTTTCTCCTGACTTTCCTTCAGCATTATTCAAAACTCCTCCACTTTTTACAGATAGATCAGAATTCATTCTGGCAGAAAAAAGAGAATGATTTGTATTTAATATTGCTATATCGGTAAGAGCGTTAAGTGTAATTGTAAAATCAATTATTCTTAAATTATCGGATGGTGCAGTGATTATAATATCTCGTTCGTCTGTAATTACTGGGCTTTCGTCAGGTTGTTTCCAATCACATATATCTTTAATATGAATTTTTGTCGGACTGTTTTCCAATATTTCTGGACCTCTGGAAATTATTTGTCCACGCTCATTTCCTTCCTGCCAATAATTCCCGCCATTAACTTTATCGCAAGCAAACCATAATGAACGGTGGTGTGGATATGGAAGACTCGATTCAGTTGTTACGGAAATGCCAGATGCTGGACCATTTAGTGGATAGAAGTACGGATACTTTTGTCCATCTCCATAGCGGTAACTTGTAAAAGTCACATCATCTATTCTAACAATAATTCTCGCATCTTGCTGCTCAGCGGAAAGTAAATTAGATTGCGCAAAAGTTACTGAACAAAGAAACATCAATTGAACAGAAATAATTATACTGCTTAGTAGTTTTTTCATTTTTATCTCAACTATTTTAATCTTATTTATTTGAATTCTATCTTCGGAGGATTATTGAATATATCATAAGCTGATTCAACATTACCTTCTTCAGCATTACCCTGGTGGATCCAGATTCTAAAACTTAAAGAGAGTGTTTCACCTGGTTTCATATCATATCGTTCAACTCCCGGCCATGCAACCCCTAAAAATCCGTAATGACGCAAACACCACCCAGCTGGATAATTGTTATTATCTTTTTGCTGAAATATGCTTACACCGGAAAAATAATTTTTACCATTGAACTTTGCAGATTCATCAGCCCATGGTAATTTCTTGAGGTCGCTGTCTTCTTCTTCACCGAGGTTTGAAAATATTTGAGTATCCGTTCTTGGAGCGAATCGAAAATTTAATCCACCGTAACCTTTTTTAGTCTGTCCCTCAATACCAATGGGCGCAATAGCTTTCCAAATAAGTTTGATATCTATCGCACGCGCATTATCAGTTGCTCGATAGACTTTCACATATACCCATTCATCCATTACTTTCTTTCCATCATCAAGCTGCCAAACATTCTTTGCTCCAATCGTTGCACAAATCGGACCAACTTCTTTTACAACCCACTTTTCAAAAACTTGATGTATTCCCTCAAGTTCACCTTTCATACCGTATATATGCCAAAGATCATATCTCACACTATCGATAAATACTTTCGGCCACATCCAGGAAAGTCCTCGGTGATGGAAATGATCTTTTGGAAAATCATCGGTTAAAATATTTCCCTTCAAATCATAAATCGGGTGGATATATGTAGACCTTCGATATCTTTTAGGAACATTTTCACGAAGCTGCATTCCAAAATTATAGCTTAATACTGGGTTATTATTTTCCATAATTGTCAGTCGACCATTCTCATTATTGTTTAATGAGAATACCGGTTTTTGAGTATATGGAATTATTTTATACTTCCCTTCAATAACAGATATACCGATAACTGTTGAATATGAATTTTGTAAAGTACTATCACCAGAGTAAAAAATCGAGGGACTTTTCTGCAGAACAAATTCAATATTTGGGTTATCCACCAACTGCGCTTTCAATAGATCACTATCTAATGAGATTATACCAGGAGCAATCTCAATGGGTGAATCAAGATTTCTAACAATGTTAGATAAAACAATTTCTTCATGATTATCTGAGCATGATGAAAATACTCCAATCGTAATTATCAGAAATATAATTTTGTTAATCATCTATCTGCCGGTTTTATTTACAAAAGACCTCTCCATGGTAATCTCATTGGTCTTGACAACATGGAGTTTGCTTCGTCATCATTTTTAAACCTCTCCTTTGCTGGATCCCAATAAAGTTTTCTTGGCAGCTTCATACTGATATGACTGATAAGACACGCTGAGCATGAACGGTGTCCTATCTCTGCGGGCGCTACCGGCTGTTTACGGCTGCGAATACTTTCCAGCCAATTTCCGTGCTGCTCTTTACTTTCATACAAATGGATTTCGTTGGGACTAATAACTGAATCCAATATTTTCTGATCACTGGCATCTAATGCTTTCAAAGATTTATCAGCAGTCCCGGGATCGGATGAAGTAACTTTAACAGCTCCGCGTGATACAAATATCCATCCTTCCGTTCCTTCGAACCTAACACCATTTGGATTGTCACCGCTAATAAACATTTCAACACCATTTGCATACTTTGATTTTATTTTAAAATCACCATGTACATTCCACAAACCGCTTTTAGGAAATACGGCTTCTCCTACAATTTCAATCGGTCCTGTATATTCCGTTCCCATTCCCCAATGAGCAGTATCAATATGATGTGCTCCCCAACCGGTTATCATTCCAGAGCCGAACTGTTCAATCCGTAACCATCCAGGACGTGAATAACCACTTTGGGGATGAACTCGCTTTTCAGTGTAATAGACACTGGGTGTTGAACCAAGCCACATATTATAATTTAAATTTTCTGGAATTGGCATTTCTGGTTCTTCATTCCCCGAAGGATCACCCGGTAAACCAATCTGGATTGTTTTGATCTCACCAATGCGACCGTTCCGTACAAGTTCACACGCCCGATGAAATTGTGGCCATGGATTAAGTGACCGCTGCTGACTTCCAACCTGAAGAATTCTTCCTGTTCTATGAATGGTGTCACTTAAAGCACGTCCCTCTTGGATTGTAAGGGATAACGGTTTTTGAAGATAAATATCTTTACCAGCTCTAGCAGCGGCAATTGCCGGAAGCGCATGCCAAAAATCCGGAGTGCTTACAATTACTGCATCTATATCTTTATCAGCAATCAGGTCTCGGAAATCTCCGTACATCTTTATATTTACAAAATCTTTCTTCCCTGTTTTCTTGAGGTATAATCCTTCGACGAATTCTTTGCCTTCTTTCATCCGTTTGGAATCAACATCACAAACAGCCACAATTCTAGCACTATTGTATTTGATCGTTTCCGGTATATCGTGACCACGTGCAATTCTACCGCAGCCAATAACACCAATGTTTATCTTGTCATTTGGCGATCCGTTTTTGAGAAAATTAGCTGGCAATATTGTTGGGATTGAGAAAATACCAGCAGTGGCAAATACACTGCTCTTTAAAAAATTTCTGCGAGTAAGTTTTTTCATTATGGATACTCCATTAATAATTCAAGTGATCTTATATTCTGTTATCGTATATTTTCAAAAGGTTTAGGACAAAATAGTTAATTCATGATAGTCTTCCTTAGTTATTCTATAGGTGTCAAGTTTCACAAGGTTGTTTGCGAAACCGTGTATAATAAAGTTGTTCCAAAGCTAATAATTTATTTTTAAGATACAAAGAAGTTATGTTTAAAAGAGAGAAAAACTTTTTTTTTAGAAAAAACAAAGAGGAAGAAAAAGTATAAAAAAGAGCATCCCTTCTTGTCGTTTTGAATTATTTAGTCTTTTTAATTCTGACTTTTCATTTAGAGAGGGTAGTTCTTTATATAACTCATTAAAATTTTCTTTACTTAAGCCGGTCATGGCTCTGAAGGTTCGAGGAGACGTTGAAATCTTGTGGTTTTGGTTTGCATTTCTTTTTAGGGGAATTTGACATGTTCAAAATTAATAAATTTCCACCATTTTAAATAGCCTTATTTTGCAGAACGTCTTTTATTCATTTTGGGTAAAATAAGATAGTTATTTTGAAAAATTATAATATTATTGCTTATTTTTTAAATCATTTTCCTAAGAATAATTTTAAATAATATGCGTTCCACTTTTGCCGAAATAGATATCAGAAACCTGTTATTTAACTATATAGGTATTAAAAGAAAAGTGGGTAAATCGAAAGTAATGGCTGTAGTAAAAGCTGATGCTTACGGTCATGGAATGATTGAATGTGTAAAAGCATTTGAAACACTTGGCGATAAAAAACCAGCTTACTATGCTGTTGCACTTTTGGAAGAGGCAATAGAGTTGAGGAAAGCGCGCATCACCAAACAGCCGATTCTTTGCTTTGCTCCATTAACAAAAGCAGAACTGGATGAGTATATAAGGTATAAGGTAATTCCGACCATCACAGATTTTGATCAGTTAAAATTTATTGAAAAACATGGATCAGCAAAAAAGTTTCCTGTTCATATTAATATCGATACGGGAATGGGAAGAGTCGGGATCAAATTTACACAAGCAGTTGAACTTATTTCGAGATTGGCTAATATTAGAAATGTTGTTATTGATGGTGTATATACTCACTTCGCGACTTCTGACGAAAAAGATAAAACTTTTGCAGAATTGCAATTGAATAGATTTTTGGATATTCTAAACGAACTAAAAGAATTAAACATTAACTACGGATCAGCTCATGCCGCAAACAGCGGTGCGATCTTGGATATTCCGGAATCTTATTTAGATATGGTAAGAAGCGGGATATCACTTTATGGATATTATCCGTCAACGGAAACGAGTGAATCGATAAAACTGAAACCGGTTATGTCAATTGTATCTAAAGTCTCAACTGCCAGCATTATTAAAAAAGGTGATTCTGTTAGTTATGGACGTAAGTTTATTGCAGGGGAAAAGACTAAAATAGTTTCTGTTGCTGTAGGTTATGCCGATGGTATAAGACGCGGACTTACAAATAGGATGATGGGAATAATAAGAGACAAAAAATATCGTCAAGTGGGAAATGTGACAATGGACAGAATTATGTTTGATGTTAACGATGATAATATTAAAATTGGAGATAAGATTATTTTAATTGGGAAATCCAAAAATCAAGAAACAACCGCGATGGATTGGTGTAAGATATTAAATACAATTCCTTATGAAATTACATGCGGTATAGGGAAAAGAGTTCCACGAATTTATAAATACTGAAAATGAATTTTTTCAAACAATACATATTGCAGGTTCTGTCATTAGCTTCTAATAATCTTCGTCTTAGTCCGGATAGGGTAGAAACCGTAGCATATCTGAAGGACTATCTCAATAATAGTGAAGATATTGAAAAAGAAATCGCTATGATGAAAACCAAAACCGAACTTTCGAAATTTGGGATAAAACTTGGGGAAGCATTTAAATTTATAAGCGGTTCCAAGGTCGATTTTCTAAAATTAACAGACACATTTAAAGAGCACAGCAATAACTTAATTGTTGAATTAAGCAATGTTTTAGATCTAGTTACTACGGAGAAGCTGAAAGAAATCCTAGCTCCGGTAATAACTGAGGAAGAGTTATCAATTGACTTAGGTGATATTGAATCCACAAAAAATATTCCTACACATTTGTATGAAGAAACGAGTAATGATGAAAAAGGATCGGAAGAAATTGATTCATTGAAAGAAGAATTGATTTTAGAAGAAGTTGCCGAACATGATAAATTTGATTTCGCTGACTTTGAAGAAAAAATCCTGAAGCCTGTTTCTAAGTTAGAAAAAATGTTGAAGGAGTTAGAAACTGATAATGTTTCATATGAAGAGATAAAAAAAATCATTAGCTTAATAAAAAAACATGCAAAGTTATCCGAAGAAATTGGGTTTAATATCTTAGCTGAGATGCATACTGTTTTTTACACCGCTCTTACGAAAGTTCAAAGCAAGGAAGTCACAGTTGATAAAAAATTCGTTGAATCGATGAGAGCATGTCTTATCGTTATTGTAGCGATAGTGCGAAGTAAAGATGTGGATATAACCACTTATATCAATAGAGCGGAAAAATTAGGAAAGTATTTAGAATCATTAGGTAAGGAAAAATAATGGAAGTTGTCGCAATAATCATGGCAGGCGGTGTTGGCTCACGATTTTGGCCTCGAAGCAGACAAGTAGAACCGAAGCAATTGCTGACCCTTTTTACGGATAGATCAATGATCCAGAATACGGTCGATAGATTAAATCCGTTAGTAAAAAACGAAAACATATACGTTGTTACAAATAAATTACAGAAAGATAAAATTGTTGAACAGTTGAATGATCTTCCTGAAGAGAATATAATTGTTGAACCTTTTGGAAAAAATACTGCTGCTTGTATCGGTCTTGCATCAATTCTAATAGAAGAAAAATACGATAATGCTATAACCATTATTCTTCCTGCTGATCACTTGATCAACGATAAAGAAAAATTTATCAGCACATTGAATAAAGCTGTAAGCTATGCTGAAAAAACTGATGCCCTGGTGACGATCGGTATTCATCCTACAAGACCTGATACGGGTTACGGTTATATTCAAATTGATGAGAGTAATGATGATGATAACGAATTGCACAAAGTTATTCGATTTGCCGAAAAGCCTAATCTGGCAACGGCAGAACGCTTTCTTGAGTCCGGTGATTTTTTCTGGAACTCCGGTATGTTCATCTGGAAAGCGAGCGTGATTCTAGAAGAAATAAAAGAATACATGCCTGATCTCAGTTTTGGTCTCAAAGAAATTCAAGAATCAATCGGAAAAGACGATTTTGAAACTACCTTGATTAATGTTTATGGTCAGCTAAGAAGTACTTCTGTCGATTATGGTATAATGGAAAATTCAAAAAACGTATATTTGATCAAAGGTAAATTCGATTGGAGTGATGTTGGAAGTTGGGATGCCGTTTATCACATCCTGGAGAAGGACACAAACGATAACGTTGAGAAAGGCGCAGTTTACTTGGAAAACTCGGAAAGAACTTATGTGCATTCCGATAAAAAGTTTACTGCTGTTATTGGTGCCAAAGACTTGATAGTTATCAATACTGACGATGCTACACTAGTCTGTCACAGAGATTATGCCCAAGATGTAAAACTTGTGGTTGATTATTTGAAGATGAATAAAAAAGATGAGTTGCTTTAGGATTAGGATGAGTAATTGAAAAAGGTTATCACGGAAATAGATGTTATCAATCAGTATCGTTCGGGAAGCAGCAGTATAAAGATCGACCGCAATACTTTGATAACTCCCGCAGCAAAGGATAAACTTAATGATCTGAAGATCAAAGTTATTAATTCTGAATCTGAACCAAAGAAAGAAATAACAGACTCCTGGATAACAAAGAAAAAAATAGCAATCGGATCTGATCATACAGGCTATCATATCAAAGAGATATTGAAAGAAATATTAATTGATAATGGTTTCAATATTGTTGATGTTGGTACGAGCAGTGAAGATTCGTGTGATTATCCGGATTATGCAAAAGCAGTTGCTGTAAATGTAAATGATGATTCGGTTGATTTTGGTATAATTGTCGATGCAACTGGTATTCCTTCTGCTATTACTGCAAACAAAATTAAAGGAATTAGAGCCGCAACATGTTACAATGAATTTTCAGCATGGAGCGCTCGTGCTCATAACGATGCAAATATTCTTGTAGTCGGTGCAAAAACTCTTGGCGAGGAAACGATCAAATCAATCCTAAATAAATTTATGGATACAAACTTTGAAGGCGGAAGACATCAAAGAAGATTAGACAAAATTACTTTAATCGAAAAAGAGAATAGTTAATAATAAGCTGCTATACCAGCCCGCTAATCAATTAAATTATTGAAGGAAGAAGTTGTTACAAGTTGATACTATAGTTGAATCAGTTCAGGAAATCAAAAAAAATATTTTTCTATTAAAAGTTTCTGCGCCATCAATTGCTGCGGAGGCTAAACCCGGACAGTTCTGCAACATAAAAGTAAATGACAATAATTCTCCGTTATTACGAAGACCGTTTAGTATTTGTGAAATTGCTGCTGATAAGATATCATTCATGTTCAACATCGTCGGCGTAGGTACTGAGATACTTTCAAAAAAGAGAAAGGGTGATAGATTGAACATCATCGGTCCGCTTGGTAATGGATTTAATTATGAAGGGAATTATAAAAATGTACTTATTGTAGCGGGAGGAATTGGCGCTGCACCGTTTCCGTTTCTGCTTAACGAGATTGCTGAGGATAGGCAGATTTCTTGTTTTATCGGCGGAAGGACTAAAGATGATTTGATATCGTATAAGATGAAAAACATTTTAACTTCAACGGATGACGGTTCGGAAGGGTTTCACGGTAATGTTGTTAAGCTGCTCAAATCGAAAATTAATGAATATGATAAAAACGAAACGAAAATATTTGCATGCGGTCCAACACCGATGCTTCGTGCAGTAAGCGAGTTTAGTATAAAGGAAGGAATTGAATGTGAAATCTCAACTGAGAGTGTTATGGCATGCGGATTTGGAATTTGTCAAGGCTGTGTAGTTCAAAGCAGCCGGAAAGATGGTTTCGTTCTGGTTTGTAAGGATGGTCCGGTATTTAATGCAGTGGATGTGAAATTATGAACTCAATAGATTTAAGTGTAAAGATCGGAAGTTTAGAATTAAATAATCCTGTAATGCTTGCTTCTGGCACTGTGGGTTATGGAAATGAAATATCAGAATTTACCAACTTGAGTAGAATTGGAGGAATAGTAACAAAATCGGTTTCACTAAAGCCGCGTAAAGGTAATCCGCCGAACAGAATATTTGAAACATCCTCCGGGATGTTAAATGCAATTGGATTAGCAAATGTCGGTTTGGAAGAATTCATTAAAACTAAAATTCCATTCCTAAAAGAAATAGGTTCAACGCTTATATGCAACATTGCTGCCAGCACTATTGAAGAATATGTTGAATGCACAAGGACTCTTGATTCTGAAAATACAGTAAAAGCTTTTGAAATAAATGTATCATGTCCGAATGTGAAAGACGGCGGTTTGATATTCGGGAATGACGTTAATAATGTAAGAAGAATAACTGAGAAAGTAAGAGCCGTTACTGACAAACCGATTATAATCAAATTATCTCCGAACACAGCGTCCATAAAAGATTTTGCACAAGCAGCAAAAGATGAAGGTGCTGATGCAGTTTCTGCGATCAATACGCTGGTTGGAACCGCTTTTGATATTTATACGAAAAAACCGAGGATAAAAAACATAACAGGCGGCTTGTCCGGTCCGGCAATAAAACCTGTTGCACTTGCTAAGGTGCTCGAGATAAGCCGGAATGTAGATATACCGATCATCGGGATCGGCGGTATTGCAAACTGGAAAGACGCCGTTGAGTTTATGATATGCGGTGCAACGGCAATACAGATAGGTACAATTAACTTTATAAATCCGAATGCCTCAATTGAAATTATTGAAGGAATAATACAATACTGCCAAGAAACATCAATTACAAAAATCAGTGACTTAGTTGGAACTTACTCAATCTAAAATGAATTTAGAAGAATCGCTCAATAAACTTTTTTCTCTTCATCAATTCGGTATTAAACTTGGATTGGAGAATATACAGAGACTTCTGCAGTTTATCGGTAATCCCGAAGCTTCTCTGCAGACCATCCACATAGCAGGATCGAATGGAAAGGGGAGTACAGCTTCATTCATTTCCAGCATATTGATGGAAGCCGGTTATAAGACTGGGCTTTATACTTCTCCTCACTTGGTAAAATTTAATGAGCGTATCAGAATAAACGGAATAATGATACATGATGATTTTGTGTTAGACTTTATGAATGATCTAAATGAATACATCGATGAGCACTCACCGACTTTCTTTGAATTGACCACCGCGATGGCTTTCAAATATTTTGCTGAAAGCAATATTGATTATGCTGTTATTGAAACCGGTCTCGGCGGAAGATTGGATGCAACAAATGTTCTGAATCCGCTGGCTTCTGTTATCACGACAATTAGTGAAGAGCATACAAATATTTTGGGATACGATCTCAACAAAATTGCATTTGAAAAAGGTGAGATAATTAAAGAAAGTTCCATTGTCATTTTAGGAATGATAGAAGAAGAACCGAGAAAAGTTTTGATTAATAAAGCGGTCAGTATGGATTCTGAATATTTCTTATTGAGCGATCATATAAATCTGCAAAAAGATTCGATAGAACTTAATTACAACAAGGAACAAATTATTATATCCGATCTTCCGCTCAAAGGAAGATATCAGCTGAATAATGCAGCATTAGCTGTGCTGGCTGTTAAAGCAGCGGTTCCCGAAGTGAACAAGGGACAAATTCTAACCGGATTAAAAAATGTTATCGATAACTCAGGAATTCAAGCACGGTATGAAGTGTTTCATAAATATCCGCATATCATTTTCGATGCAGCGCATAACTTAGAAGGGATTGAAGAATTCTTAAACGAGTTTAAAAAAGAGTCACAAAATTACAGTAGAAAAATTGTGATTTACGGTACAATGAAAGATAAAAATTATTCTTCCATAATAACAAAATTGAGTCTTAATTTTGACAAGATTTATATCACCGAAATAACATACGAACGTGCCGCAAGCATTGAGGAAATCATGAAAGCCGCTGATAGTGCTGGACTTAGAGTCTATCCGCTGAATAAACCGGCAGAATATGTAAATGAATTTATTAGTAAAAATAAAAATGAATGTCTTGTAATTCTCGGATCGATTTATGTGCTTGGTGAAATCAAAAAGAAATTATTGAATAATTTAACTTGACATTATTATATAATAGATGTAAGTTTTCAATATACCTCTTGTTCCTTTCATCAAGATCAAGATTCAAAATCAAAATTATGGAATAATTAAGAAAATTTTTCCGAATGCAAACTCAAATTAATTTATAAACTATTTAGGGTAGTATGTATGCCAATGGATATTTCCGAACTCAAAAAACTAAAGATCGTTGATCTGCATAAAATTGCAACTGATCTCAAACTCACAAACTACAGCGACCTACGCAAACAGGACCTAATATTTAAAATTTTAGAAGCACAAACGGTAAAAGACGGATTAACTTTTTCCAAAGGTGTATTAGAAGTATTGAATGATGGTTACGGTTTCTTAAGGTCGGCAGCTTATAATTACCTCCCGTCTCCCGATGATATTTATGTATCACCATCCCAGATAAAAAGATTTAGTATGAGAACCGGCGACGATGTCAGTGGTCAGATTCGACCTCCAAAAGAAGGTGAACGATTTTTTGCTCTTCTTCGTGTTGAAGCAATTAATGGCAAGGATCCTGAAGAGATAAGAGGCAGAACTCTTTTCGATAACCTTACGCCGCTTTATCCTAATAAAAGAATGGACCTTGAGTCTGCTCCTGGTGAATATGCAATGCGTGTTATGAATATGCTTTCACCGATCGGTAAAGGTCAGAGAGGTTTAATAGTTTCACCACCTAAAAGTGGGAAAACAGTTCTGCTGCAGAAGATTGCGAACTCGATCACAAGAAATCATCCCGAGATAAAACTCATTATGCTGCTGATTGATGAGCGTCCGGAGGAAGTTACAGATATGCAGCGTTCGGTACAAGCGGAAGTGATCAGTTCAACGTTTGATGAGCCGGCAGATCGTCATGTTCAAGTTGCCAATATGGTTATCGAAAAAGCAAAGAGAATGGTTGAAGCCGGTGAAGATGTTTTAATACTTCTGGATAGTATAACCAGACTTGCACGCGCTCATAATACTGTTGCACCTCATAGTGGTAGAATATTGTCCGGCGGTGTTGATTCAAATGCACTTCAAAAACCGAAACGATTCTTTGGCTCAGCTCGTAACGTTGAAGAAGGCGGCAGCTTAACCATTATTGCAACTGCATTGATCGATACAGGGAGCAGAATGGATGATGTGATCTTCGAAGAGTTCAAAGGTACGGGTAATATGGAATTAATACTCGACCGTGCACTTGCCGATCGAAGAATATTCCCGGCAATTGATGTAAATAAGTCCGGTACAAGAAAAGAAGAATTGCTGCTTAACGAAGACGAGCTGAACAAGATTTACATCTTAAGAAAATTCTTGAGCGAGTACGATTCAGTTGAAGCAATGGAATTCCTCTTGGATAAGTTAAGAGGAACTAGAAATAATAAGGAATTTATGAATAGTATGAGTAGCTAAAATTCTGATTATTATTTAACTCGTTTTTTGAATATTTTCCAGTATTCTTTTGCTAAAATTGAGTTCGAGATAGCTTGCTTATGTTCTCTGTAAAAAAAATCACATTAATTTTCTTTATCCTCTTATTTGTTTCTGCATCTGCTCAGCACAAGCACAAAGGCAGACGAAAAGAAGGACCGTTATTTCATAGCCCTATAGGGATCGAAACTCATTTGGTGCCCTCAGATAGTTTGTTTACTTGCTTTATTTCATTCAAAGTGGCTTTCGATAATCTTGTGTTCGTTAAAGATCGTTCGCAATTTAAGTCTGGAATATCTCTGTCTATTGAGATTCAAAAGGAAGGTAAGACGGTTGACCGTGTTATTAAGAAAAGCAGTGTACTCGTTGATGATTATGACTTAACCACAAACAAAGATCTTTTTTTACAGGATGTTGCATGGATTGTGTTGCCCGAAGGAGAATATACTTTCAATCCGCTTGCTTCTCTTGAGAATACTGATATAGATGCAAAACTAAAACCGTTAAGTGTAATAATTGATTCATCACAACTTTCTTTTCCGATCACAGTTCATAAAGAGAAAATTGTTTTCAACAATAATAAGGTTTATACTTTATCAAATTCTGAAAATTCAATTCCTTATTCGATTAACCAATATGATCTTTTAATCCCGGTTTTTGATCAATCCATTAATTCTATTGACGTTGAAATATTTCAGAGAGGGAAGATTAAAATTAAGAAGACAATTGCGGAGTATGAAGAACTGAATATAAAACTGGATTCCTACGATGGACAAGTGGTGATAGTTGATGATAAAGAATATCCTAAAGTAAGATTGTTCAAGATTGATTATGTCAATCAGAAACTTGATGAAGGAATGTCACGCATTACTATTGCAATGAATGATAGAACTGAAGAATATCATGTGCCGGTTTTATGGTACAACAAACCAAAATCATTGCGCGATCCGGAATCTGCAATTGAGATGCTGAACCTGATAGGGAAATCAGAGCAGGCTGACAGTTTACTTGATGAACCTGATGAGGAATATTATCACGTTCTGTATGATTACTGGAAAAAATACGATAATGATACAACGACTGCTTTTAACGAAGTTTTTGCAGAATATTATTCAAGAATAGATTACGCGAATAAAAATTATAAATCCTTAAGCGGTGGTCCTGGTTCTGAATCGGATAGAGGTATGGTATATATCAGGTATGGAAAACCGGATTCAACCAAGAGAAGTTATAATGAAAAATATAACATTATTGAAATTTGGGATTATAAATCACTCGGACTTAAAATATATTTTTCTGATAAAACCGGTACGGGTGATTTTGTAAGAATAAAATAATTATGGATAAATTTATATTTACATGCGGTGATACAAATGGGATCGGTCCCGAAATATCACTTAAAGCAATCAACAAATTATATGCACCCCAAAAGTACAAGTTAATTATTCCCATTCCTCTAAATGTATTTGAATTTTACGCCGACAAGATTAAACTCAAATATCCCTTTAACATTGTTAAAAAGATATATAAAGATGAATTAGACTCAGATTCGATCACAGTGATTGATTTAGGCAATGTTAAAATGAATGTTGGGAAACCAACCCGCTTTTCAGGAAGAACAAGCTATCGATCAATTCTGAAAGCGAATGAATTAGTAAATATAAATTCCGGTTCGGCAATGATCACAGCACCAATATCGAAATATGCTTGGCAGAAAGCCGGCATCAATTTCCCCGGACATACGGAATTATTGGCTCATCTAACTAAAACAAAAAAATATTCAATGATGTTTCTATCGCAAAAATTCAAATGTGCGTTAGCTACAATTCACGAACCGATAAGCAAAATCCCAAGGTTGATATCAAAAACAAAATTGCTGGATTTGATCAACCTTGTTGCAGATACATCTTTAAACGATCTTAATATTAGATTACCGAAAATTGCAGTGTTGGGATTAAATCCTCATGCCGGTGAAAATGGGAAAATTGGTCCGGAAGAGATCAAGAAAATTATTCCGGCAATTGAAGAAGCAGTGAAAAAAGGGATTAACATTGACGGTCCTTGTGTACCGGATGCATTTTTTGCCAATAAGTTATATTTAAAATATGATATAGTTATCGGCATGTATCACGATCAGCTGCTTATTCCATTTAAAATGATGAATTTCAATAGTGGTGTAAACTATACGGCGGGATTGCCTATTATTCGTACTTCTCCTGATCATGGAACAGCTTACGATATTGCAGGAACCATGAGAGCCGATATATCGAGCATGGTTGAGTCGTTCAAGTGGGCTAGAAGAATTGCTAAAAACAGAAAAAGAAATTAAAGAAAATGGCAAGCGATCCTTATAAAGTTGTTTCGATGATTTACGACCACATGATGCACAGATTAAGTTATAACGAGTGGGCAAATTATATTATTGATATTAAAACATTCTACAAAGATGACGCGGAAAAATTTCTGGAAGTTGCTTGCGGTACCGGTAAGTTAAATACATATTTAGAAAAATCTTTCAATGATATTGTTCTGCTTGATATTTCCAAAAGTATGCTTGACGTTATTCCATCTGATAGAAAAAGGGTTTGCGCGGATATGACGCGTCAGCCTTTCAAAAGTAATTTCGATTTTATCTATTCCACCTTTGACAGTATTAATTATATTACAGACGAAGAGGAAATTGTTAGATACATGTGGGGAATAAGAAACATTTTATCGGATGATGGGATATTCACCTTTGATGCAAGTCTGGAAAACAACAGCATTAAAAACGTTAAGCGGTTAAACCGCATTAATAAGTTTAAAGGAATAGAATACAAGCAAGTTAGTAAGTATGAAAAAGATTTCAGACTACACAGAAATAGTTTCAGGATGAAACTTGCAAATGGTGAAATAATTGAAGAAGTTCATACACAAAAAATATACGATTTTGAATTTTATTTTGATGCAGGTGAAAGAGCCGGCTTACATGTGCTCGGTTGTTTTGAGGCTTTTACTTTTGAGGATGCTAATGACGAAAGTGAAAGAATTCAGTTTATAATGAAGAAACTATAATGCTTACTTTTAATGATGTAGAGTTTAATTTTAAGAACCAACCAGTATTCATCGATTTGAATTTTAATGTAGATGAAGGTGAATTCCTATTTTTGATAGGAAAGAGCGGTGCGGGAAAAACTACGCTTCTGCAGATGATCTATATGAATATTCTACCTCAATCGGGTTATGTGCAGTTTGATAGATTCAGCAGCGATACGATAAAACCCAATCTGCTGCCGGATCTGCGTAGAAATATTGGAATAATTTTCCAGGATTTTAAGCTCCTTGCCGATAGAACTGTATATGAAAATCTCGCTTTTATTCTTCAAATTACAGGCGCAAAACGCAAGCAGATCAAAAGGAAAGTTTTTCAGGTCCTTTCGGAAGTTGGTCTTGCTCATAAACAAAAGAACAAACTTCATCAATTATCCGGCGGTGAAAAGCAACGTATTGCAATTGCCAGAGCAATTATAAACGATCCAAAATTAATTATTGCAGATGAGCCAACCGGAAATCTTGATCCGGAAACATCGGAAGAAATTTTGGAGATACTAACTTCTATTAATCAAAGGGGCACATCCGTACTTTTTGCTACTCATGATTATGATCTTGTTAAAAAACATAAGGCAAAAATCCTAAGACTAAAGAACGGAGTGGCTGAAGAAGTCAAGCAGGACGAAATCTGATCGGTCAAAATCTTTCCAGATTTAAAATTGTACAGAACTATTCCTCAATTTCCTTAAGTATATTGCTTGTTACAACATCAATCGGATCAGTTCCTTTTACATATATTATCTTGAATTTATCTTTGTAAAAATCCAATACGGGGAATGTTGATTCCCTATAAATTTTCAGTCTGTTTTTTATCACATTTTCTTCGTCATCTTTACGTTTGTAAAGAGTTCCGACAGAACCGCAGTTTGGACAAACTTTCGGATCTTCAATGTCATGTAAATTTACAATTGCTCCACAAACAGAACAAGCTCTACGTGATGATAAGCGGGAAATTATCTCTTCATCATCAACTTTTAAAACGATAAAATAAGGATTTTCTATTTTAAGCAGATTAAAAATATTCAACAAAATTTCAGCTTGATTAACTGTTCTCGGAAACCCGTCTAAAATAAATCCATGACCGTTTGAAGCAAAATTTTCAAGAGTTTCCTTGACTAAACCTCCCATAAGATCATCGGAAACCAATTCACCTCTGTCCATTATTTCTTTAGCTTTCATACCTAATGGTGTGCCTCTCTTAGCGGAATCTCTTAGAATATCGCCGGTAGAGATATGAGGAATATCAAATTTTTTAGAAAGAATTTTTGCTTGTGTTCCTTTCCCAGTCCCAGGTGCTCCAAAGATTACTATTTGCATTGCATCTTACTTTAGTGAAAGATTATTTTTAATTACAAATATACAATAGTTGTATTTATGAACAAATCTACTTTAAACGATTTAGTGATTCAGAACTTAATTTTCTTAACAAATTAGTCAACAAAAACCGTTGTCTGTGAGACTCCCAAGGAGAAACGGTCTGTATATTGGCTAAGCTCTTACTAATATTGTAACCAGTTCAGTGGTTTATTTTAATTCGATAACTAGAAAAATATTTATTTGTTTTTCTTTTTTAATAGAAGCCTTTGCATAACCTCCAAAATAAACAATCTTACATCATTGCGAACGAGTGAAATGACAGTTTATTATCGGGGAAGCAATCTTCCAGAATATGAGAGATTGCCCCAAAGGGGCTCTCACAGATGACCGATTATAGTTTATGCAAAGCCTTCTAATATTTTTTTTACTAACTTTAAATTAAACTCTGAATTGCTGAAACAATTGATTGCAAAAACGAATAATTAAAAACTATCCTTGTATTTCTTTACGTTTTTTCTGGAAGTACTGCTGCATTAATTGTTTCGATTCGTTTTCATAAATACCGGTATAAACATTTACTCTATGATTTAGTTTGTTTTCGTCTGGAATATTGTAGATAGAACCGCATGAACCGGATTTTGGTTCATACGTACTAAAATATAGATTACGGATTTTTGCAAGTGTTATCGCTCCGATGCACATCAGGCATGGCTCAACTGTTACATAAATATCACATTCCAGAAGCACTTTTTCTTTTAAATGATTTGCAGCGGCAGTAAGAGCCAAAATTTCTGCATGGGCTGTTGGATCTTTAAGCTTCTCAGTCTGATTGTAGCCTTTCCCGATTATTTTATTGTTGTGAACAACAACCGCCCCGATCGGAACTTCATCTTCCTCAAATGCAAATTCCGCTTCCTTCAAAGCGGCAAACATGAGTTTGTAATTTTCTTCGTTAAATAGCAAAGTGTATTATTTAATAGTTGTTAAAAAATGGAGCTTAAAAATAACAAATGGGTAATAACAAAACAGAAATAAATTTGATTGCCATTAATAGAACACTGATGTAACAGATTTACACAGATAATATTTACTATCGTCTAATTAACTAAAACCTGCATGACTTATAGAAGTAATGCTACTTTTTGTTTTTCTTTGCTGCTTTGATTGTATATACCATTGGTATTTTACTATCCAAATGTTCAATCCTATATTTTTTTATTTCAACTTCAATGATCCTGTTAAAACAATCGTATGGCGAATAATCAAACTCGTTTAACGAATTGATCTCAAGTCCGTTTCTTATAAGACTATTTATAACTTCACTTATACTATGATTCCAACAAATATTTTCTTGAGTTATCTTTGCATTTCTATCTGCATAAGTTCCATTTTCAGTTTCAACTATAGCTTCAGTGTTAAAGTAATTGTATTTAATCTTTTCAAAATTATCGTCAAACATCCATACAAATGGATGGAATTCTGCAAAAATGAATTTCCCTCCTGGTTTTAAGTATTTGGAAATAATTTTTGCCCATTTGTCAAGATCTGGAAGCCAGCCAATTGTTCCGTAGCTTGTAAAAACAATATCAAATTTCATGTTCAAATGTTTAGGCAAGTCATATATATCACAACAAATAAATTCCGCGTCACTTTCTGTTTTCTCAGAAAGTTCTTTTGCCCTTTCTATTGCTTTGTCAGAAAAATCAACTCCTATCACTTTTGCGCCAAGTCTATCTAGTGAAATTGTATCTTGTCCAAAATGACATTGTAGGTGAAGGATACTTTGACCTTTAATATCACCAAGTAATTTAAGTTCAATTTCGTTTAGTGAAGATTTACTTTTTAAAAAACTCTCTACATTGTAAAAATCTGAGTGGAAATGTGAATCAATTCTGTTGTTCCAAGATTGTCTATTTATTTCTATATAATTCAGTTCTTTATTCATTTTTCTTTTGAACATTTCCAATATAGACATTACGTATTCAGTTCAGGTTAAAACGTATTGCTTAAAACGTTTTAGTTATAGCGTATGCCGTAGGGGGTTAATGTGTTTTTTTATTTTACTTCTAAATTCTGATTAGGAGTCAATGTTATTCAATTGTTGTTCTTAATTTTTATATCAAAAGTGCAACACAGTATTATGATTTAAATCTAAACCCTTTAATCGGTTCTCTTAAGGTCAATACAGGGCAAGGTGCTTTCCTTACAACTTTTTCAGCAGTGCTTCCGAACAAGAGATGTTCAACACCTGTATGACCGTGAGTTGCAATAATTATCAGATCGGCGTCAACCTCAGCAGCTGTTTCAATTATTTCCTGGAAAGGTTTACCCGTTTTAACCATAATATTGTATTGCAGAGAATCACCAATTTCGGTTTTAGCCAACTCTTCCAATTCACTTTTAGCTTTTTCGTCCATATTCACCTCACTCGGTGGAATCACTATCTGTCCCATACTCAAATCAGCCGGATAGATTATCGGTTCAATAACATAGATCAAAAAGAGCTCAGCATTGAAGGAGTTTGCAAATTTAACAGTGTACTGTAAAGCTTTTTTGGAATAATCAGAAAAATCGATAGGCACTAGTATTTTTTTTATGGTTTCCATCTATTTTTCCTCCATGTTTTTATTGTATTCATACAACAATTGAGTATAATCGGTATCTAGTTTTTTTAGTCTTGTTGAAAGTACAAAACTCATGTTCTTCATTATCTCTACTCCGGCGCTCGGATATTTTTTCATAAAGGCATTCAAATCGGATTGGAAGATAACAGATAATTTTGTATGACTTGAAGCGATTGCAGAAGCTGAGCGAATATCATCATCGATTAGTGCAAGTTCCCCTAAAAAATCTCCGCTCTTTAATTCGGCTAGTTCAATCTCAGTATTGTCTTTACTAAATTGTTTTATTTTTATTGACCCCTCAACTATTATGTATAAAGCGTTTCCCGGATCACCCTGATAGAAAATATATTCATTAGGTTGGTAAGATCTGTAATGAAGTAATTCATAGAGATGCTTAAAATGATTTTTACTTAAATTTTGGAAAAGGGGGATATGCTTGACGATATCGTAAAGATCATCACTGTTGGCTTTCGTCTTAAAAAGATTAGCCCAAAAACTGCTTTTCTGAATTGTGTGTTTTTCTTTCATCTGTTTATAATTTTTGTTTAACAAAACCTTCGAGGTTTTTAAATAAAATAAGTTAGCGAAATCAACAAATTAAATGAGCTACATTAAATTAAATTAACCACAAAACCTCGAAGGTTTTTATAATCATCTCCTTGTGTGTAAAGGAATTTACATGCTCGTTTCATCTGTTTAATATTTAAGTATCTGTATTTTTAAATTCTTAATCTTAAATCTTAATCATAATTCTCGCGTATTTCCTTTTTATAACCATCCCCTTTACTAAAGGAATTTTTTCGGAAGTGTGTTTTTCTTTCATCTTAGTTTAAATTTAATCAAATAAACCTGCTTCCGCAACACGCCAAAGTTTTTGACAAGGAAATTTATTTTCATAAAGTGCTCTTCCAATAATTACCGAATCAATTCTACCTGATATACACTTTGATATCTCAATCAGTTCCTTATAATTTGTAATACCTCCTGAGTGAGTAACTTTTAAATTTGTGTTGTGAGCAATATGTTTTGAAAGTTCAATGTTTGCACCTTGCAGCATACCATTTTTCTTTACATCAGTTATTATTACTCTCTGAACACCCATCTCTTCAAGCTGTTTCGCATATTTCAATGGAGAGGGTTCAATAAATTTTTTTCTAGCTTTTATAGTTACTTTATTATCGATCACATCAATAGCAGCAGAGATTTTTGAAGCTCCAAATGTTTTTAGAATCTTTTTGAATTCATCAGGATCAGTGTAAGCTAACGAGCCTATTACTAAGCGAGTAATTCCTAAGTTTATTGCATCCGATGCATCTTTGAACGAACTTATTCCTCCGCCGAACTCAACTGGTATGATCACCGAATCACATATCTCACGAATTATTTCAAAATTAATTTTAGAGTGTTCCTGTGCGTGGTCAAAGTCAACTATATGCAGAAATTTTGCATTTTCTGTCCTCCAGATCATAGCCATTTCCACAGGATCATTGCCATAATCTTTACAATTCAACTCTGGTATTCCCTGCACTCCTCTAACCGTCTTGCCGTTTTTAATATCTATCGATGGTATGATCAAAAGTTGAGATTTCATATTTATAGTTTATTCACTATTTAATGGAATTAAAAACAACACTAAAATTATGAACATAACTTAACAAAATAAAGCTATTTAAAATTATTCCGAAAGATTTGATGAAGAAGAGTAGTACTTTTTGATTCAGTGTAAAAGTAATAGCACTCGGATATAACGAATTGAACTGATAAGCGCGGATTAACCATCTAATAAAATTCATTTTCTGTAAAGGTCGCATATTATGCGACCACTACAACAACACCAAAAATTCCATAGTAATGTAATTATTATAGAAACGATAAACCTAAACTCAAATAAACCTTGTAGGGGTTTTATTATAATAAAATCCCGATGGGATTTATACAATTCCCTTTCTGCTTTTTCTACAATAATGCAGTCCCTACGGGATTGTAACAATCACGCGTCACGGTATGACCGTAACTGCCAAAGGAAATCCCCTCTTGGGAGGGGACTAAGGGGTGGGTTGGAAATTATTATTACTGTCACTTAACAAACAATCGTAGGGAACGAAAAGATTCGTTTCCTACGATGAAAAATTATCTGTGCAAATCCGTTGCATCAGTTAAATCTGTGTGCTATTCTGGTTAACAATACGCAGATGATAAATTCTTGACTTTATTGTCCAGAATCGACATATTTACATTTATGAGAGAAAATTACTCCTACACAACCTCTAGTGGGAATGTGATCTCAATCACAAGTTACGGGAATGAGAACATTTCGAATAATTCCTGTATTATAATTACACATGGTTTCAAGGGATTTAAAGATTGGGGATTCTTCCCATACACGGCTGAATATTTATCCAACCTTGGGTATTATGTTATTACATTTAATTTTTCACACAACGGAATCGGTTCAAATAAATTAGAATTTACCGAGTTGGAAAAATTTGCTGAAAATACATTTTCATTAGAAATTGAAGAATTAACTGAAATTGTAAAAGCATATAGAGAGAATTTTTTCGGAGAAGTGAATAATCCTAAAATTGGATTGTTAGGTCACAGCAGAGGAGGAGCGATCGCTTTACTTACTGCTTTAAACCTAGATAGAATTACTGCTGTTGTAACTTGGTCGAGTGTTTCTAATCTTGATCGTTACTCAGAACGGCAAAAAATTGAGTGGAGAAAAAAAGGATATTTCGCTGTGATGAATTCGCGGACAAAACAAGAAATGAGATTGAATGTTTCTCTACTTAATGATTTGGAAGCGAATAAGGATGACAAGCTCAACATAACTAAGGCTGCAGCAAATTTAGGCATTCCTCTTTTGATAGCGCATGGTAAGGAGGACCTTGCTGTTAAATTTAAAGAAGCGGAAGAACTATACGAACATTCCGATAAGTCGATAACTGAATTATTCCCAATCGAAAATACAGGTCATACTTTTGGATGTGTCCATCCATTTGCAGGTACAAACGAAAAATTTGATAAGCTATTAATAAAAACCGGACAATTCTTTAAGAGTAAAATGTAGAATATAATATCCGCAAATTTAATAAAGGAAAAATGTGATGCTGACACTTGCTGAAAAAATAATCTTTATTGTATTAGTAATAGTTTCATTAGTCCTTTCTTATAAAACCTTTTCCAGGATGTTCAAAATTATAGATCGTGGAACAGACCCGATTCCTTGGAAGGAGACGCTTAAAAATTTTCCCAAAGGTTTGAAAATACTCTTAACCCAACAGACACTTTTCACAACAAGACCAATAGTAGGCTTCATTCATGCGCTGGTAGCTTGGGGATTTACAATTTATATTCTGGTAAATTTATTTGATGTAATAGCAGGGTATGTTCCCGGATTTGAATTTTTCCCCAACAGTGCTGTGGGATTTATCTATCGATTATTTGTCGATGTTTTTAGCGTGCTGGTATTTCTGGGTGTTTTCTATTTGCTAGTCCGTCGGTTTATTTTTAATGAAGAAAAATTAATTATAAAACCGCCTGTACATATAACGGACGATGTAAAAAAAGGAGTCCGCAGAGATTCCTTGATCGTAGGACTTTTTATTATGATCCATGTAGGGGCTAGGTTTGTAGGAGCATCATTTGCAGTTGCGCAAAATGGCGGCGATGCGGCTCAACCATTAGCAACCATTTTCTCTGCGCTTTGGCAAGGTCTATCGGCAAATCAATTAGTTCTGGGAGAACATATAAGCTGGTGGATAGCGCTTGGAGCAATTTTGGCGTTTATACCTTATTTCCCATTGTCAAAACACGCTCATCTTTTTATGGCTCCGATCAATTATATGGTTCCCGATGACCGACCTAATAAAGGAACAATAAAACCACTCAATTTTGAAGATGAATCGATAGAGCAGTTTGGCGTTGGTAATATGGAACATCTTCCGCAAAAGTCTTTATTGGATGCATATTCTTGTATCATGTGCAATAGATGCCAGGATAACTGTCCGGCATATCAAACCGGTAAAGAATTATCGCCATCGGCAATAGAGATCAATAAACGATATTATTTCAATTCTCATGGTCAATCATTCATTGACGGAGCAGAAGTTCCTCTTAAGGGTCTTTTGTTGACTGATAACGCTCTATGGGCTTGTACAAGCTGTAATTTTTGTGTATACGCATGTCCTGTCGGTAACGAACCGTTAGTTGATATTCTGCATATGCGTCAGGATAAAGTTATGATGGAAAGTGATTTCCCAAGTGAACTGATAACAACATTTAAAAATCTTGAAACTAATTTTAACCCGTGGGCATTCAATTCGCAAGATAGAGTAAATTGGGCAGAAGGACTTGATATAAAAACAATGAGCGAAGATTCGGATGGTGAAATTTTATTTTGGGTTGGATGTGCAGGCTCATTCGATCAGCGATATCAGAAGGTATCTCAAGCTTTTGCAACAATAATGCAGAAAGCGGGTGTAAATTTTAGGATATTGGGTAATGAAGAGAAGTGCAATGGTGATACTGCCCGTAGGCTTGGCAACGAGTATTTAGCGCAAACATTAATGATGGAAAACATCGAAATGCTCAATAAATACGGCGTAAAAGAGATTGTTACAGCTTGTCCGCACTGCTTTAATTCACTAAAAAATGAGTATCCAAAATTGGGCGGCGAATTTAAAATATTGCATCATTCAGAATTTATTGATAAACTAATACAGGAAAATAAAATTTCTCTTAAAAATGATGAGAATTCAAATAAAATCACTTATCACGATTCTTGTTACCTAGGGAGATATAATTCTATTTACGATCAGCCAAGAGCTTCCATAAAAGCAATTGACGGATTAGAACTGGTTGAAATGGATCGTTCTTTTAATAATGGATTTTGCTGCGGAGCCGGCGGCGGAAGAATGTTCATGGAAGAAACAGAAGGTGAACGTATTAACGAAGTACGAACTAAAGAAGCTATTGAGACCGGCGCAGATACTATTGCCTCGGCATGTCCGTTTTGCATGACGATGCTGAGTGACGGAGTTAAGACTCTGGGGAAAAACGAGGAAGTGGAAGTTAAAGATATTGCTGAGATAGTTCTCGAACATATACAATAATTAACAGTTTATTCACAAACAGAAGGAGGCATTCATGAGTCAATCATACCAAGATTTGTTGGACCATCTTAAAAGTATGGAAACAGATGTTCAAAAATTTTATGAAAAAGGACAAGCAGCTGCTGGTACCCGTATTCGTAAAGGATTGAGCGAATTGAAGAAAAAAGCTCAAGATATGAGAAATGAAATTCAACAAATCAAATCAGAAAGAAAAGATAGTTAACAAATTACTATTTTTCTAAATTCTTGAAGTTTAAGCCGTCAAGATCTTAGATGATCTTGGCGGCTTTACTCTATGAATGAAAGTAAAGAATAAACGTTATATGAATAAGCAGTTTTTTAATATTATCTCTTTGGTTTTCCTCTCGTGTTCAAGTTTTGTTTTTTCTCAACAACTCTCTATGAATAATGTTAGTGGGGATTCATCCGTAACCGTTACTTTTAGTGTTGTTGGTGATGTTATGTGTCATTCCACTCAATTTAATTATGCAATTCGTGAAGATTCAACTTATGACTTTAAACCGGTTTACAGAGAAATCAAAAGATATTTTGATAACTCTGATGTTATAATTGGTAATCTTGAAACTGTTGTTGCCGGAAGTGATATTGAATACTCCGGATATCCTGTATTTAACACACCGGAAGATTTTCTGAAAGGTTTAAAATATGCCGGTTTTGATATTATGGTTACTGGCAACAATCATTCTTATGACCATCAAAAAAAAGGTGTTATTAATACGATAGATTTTATCAGAAAAAACGGGATGCAAAATACCGGCACTTACAAATCCCAAGAGGCGAGAGATTCAGTTCAGCTCTTTGAGCAATCAGGCTTGAAGTTCGCATTACTTTCATATACTTATGGCGTCAATTTATATAGGATACCAGCAAAGAATAAATTTCTCGTAAACAGGATAGACCCTGAGTTAATTAAGCAAGATATTGATAAAACTAAATCAAAAGGAGCAGATTTAGTTATTGTATATTTCCATTTTGGAAGGGAATATGCGAGGACAGAGAACAGCTATCAAAGGAATATTGTTAACAAAACAATTGAATATGGAGCGGATATAATTTTAGGATCACATCCTCACACTTTGCAGCCTGTTGAACTTTACAAAACTGCAAATGCAAATATTGATACAGGCTTTGTTGCCTTCTCACTCGGTAATTTTATATCTAATCAAAGATGGAGATATTCAGACGGAGGGACGGTTCTAAATTTCAGTGTAACAAAAGATTTTAAGACTAATACAATTAAACTTGATGCAGTTCGCTATCTCCCGATCTGGGTTTTTAAAGGAGTTACAAATTGGGGATTAGAGTATCTAATACTGCCGTCTGATATTGCAGCTAATAATTCTTACCCATCATATTTTACAAAAGAAGATAAAGAACTAATGCTGCAGTGCTATAATGATACAAAGGAGTTAATGGAAAGCAGAACAAAGCGCATAGTTTTGGATTCTATTGACAAAAGCGCTTATAGAAAATGGGAATTTGAACAAGCAAAGTTTAGAGCTTTTATAGCTAAAATTCCCTACAAAGTTGACTATCCAAAAAACCTTACCGTTAAAGCAGATTCGTTGCAATTCTTTGAGCAAGAAGATTAACTAATCAAATTGCTCCCATTAAAATTTATTATATTTGCAAGTTGATAAACTAACTGAATTGTTCTGGAATGAGTAAACACAAAGCTTCGCTTGCGGTAATTTTTCTGACTGTTTTTATAGACCTGCTAGGATTTGGGATTTTAATTCCCATACTTCCGACTTTTGCCAGCAATGTTATCGGTATTTCTGACTTTGGAATAGGAATTATTGTTGCAAGCTATTCATTAATGCAGTTTATTTTTAATCCCATTATTGGAAAAATATCGGATAGGATCGGCAGAAGACCGGTGATATTGATATCTTTAATAACAACAATAATTTCTTATATTATTTTCAGTTTCTCTACAACGTTCATTGTCCTTCTATCTACTAGATTACTTGCAGGTATTGGCGGCAGTAATGTAGGAGCCGCACAAGCATATATTGCTGATATAACGGATAAATCTAATAGAGCTAAAGGAATGGGAATAATCGGTGCTGCATTTGGACTCGGCTTTGTCTTTGGTCCAATATTCGGCGGCATAATTGCAGAGTTCGGTTACGAGTATGTTGGCTTTGCAAGTGCAGGATTTTCTTCGATGGCATTCTTATTTGCTTTGTTTTTTCTGCCGGAATCATTAAAAGTGAAAAAACCGCTTAAAGGGTTTGATTACTCTTTAATTAAAAAAGATGATCTTTTGGAAATAAAAAATACTCCGAATGTTGCATTCTTTATAGCATTATTTTTCATAATTATTTTTGCAGTGGCAAATATTTACGGAACTTTTGCTCTTTTAGGTCAGAAACATTATGGATTTACCGATAGAGAAAACGGCTATTTGTTTGGTATAATCGGCATAGTTGGTGCTATTGTACAAGGAGCTTTTCTAAAAAGAATGGAAAAGTTCATAAGCGATAAAAGTTTGATCATCATTGGTTTAATTTTTCTAATGGTTAGTCTCGGGTTACTTCCATATGGAATTAATTTTACCGGTGTGGCGATCATCTCGGGACTTTTAGCTATTGGTACAGGAATTCTTCAGCCAATGATATTAAGCATAATATCAAAATATTCGCCGCAAGCTAGTCAAGGAAGGATCCTTGGTCTTAATCAATCCATTGCCTCCATGGCGCGTGTACTCGGTCCTCTATGGGGAGGATTCGCTTTTCAATATTTGGGATACGAATGGCCCTTCATTACTGGGGCAGTATTTACTTTTTTTACATTGATTATTACAATTTATTTTCTTAATTCAGATAAAAAGAAGATAGTTTCAAATGTTTGAGATAAATAACATAAAGTTAAATAAACCTTTGCTGCTGGCTCCTATGGAAGATGTAACCGGAATCGGTTTTAGAAAACTGTGCAAGGAAATGGGTGCTGATATTGTTTATACAGAATTCGTTAATTCGGATGGACTCATAAGAAACAATAAAAAAACCGCAAAGAAGATGATCATTACCGAAGAAGAAAAACCGGTTGGAATACAAATATACGGCGCTGATATTGAGTCAATGGTTGAAGCGGCAAAGATGTCCGAACAGATGAATCCCGATATTATTGATATCAATGCCGGATGCTGGGTGAGGAAAGTAGTTAAGAGAGGCGCTGGTTCTGGTCTATTAAAAGATCCCGACTACATGGAAAGAATGGTTGAAGCTATTGTAAAAGCTGTTGATAAGCCTGTCACTGTTAAAACAAGGATCGGTTGGGATTCAGATTCAATTATTATTTGCGATGTGGCTAAAAGATTGGAAAATGTTGGAGCTAGAGCGCTCACGATTCATTGCAGGACAAGCAGGCAAGGACATTCGGGAGAAGCAGACTGGTCGTATATCTCTCAAATTAAGGAGGTGGTTAATATTCCGGTTGTTCTTAACGGCGGAGTATTTACCGCAGAAGATGCCAAACGCGCATTTGATGAAACCGGCGCTGACGGGGTTATGATCGCACGCGGTGCAATTCAACATCCTTGGATTTTCAGAGAAGCAAAACATCTTATTGAAACCGGATTACCGCTGCCGAAAGTATCTGCTGATGAGAGAATACATACTGCTTTAAGACATCTTAAATATGAAATTGAATACAAAGATGAGGAACGTCAAGCAGTTATTCCATTCCGTAAGTATTATACAGGGTATTTAAAAGGTTTGCATCATTCTGCAAAAATAAGACAGCAGCTTATGGTTTTTACTGAATATCCTCCGATTGAAGATCTGCTTCTTAATTATCTTGAAGAACTAAAAAATATTGATGACTGATGAAAACTCTAGCAAAATTGATCTCTTACTTATTCATTCCGCCTTTAAATCTATTGCTGATTTTTATTTATTTATCTTTTCGAGTGTATGATGATTCAACTTTACAGATCCAAACTATTGCAGTTGCAGCGATCTTTGGGTTTATTCTCCCGCTATTGGTTTTCTTCTATTTAAGGTGGAAAGGGGAAATAATTGATAATGAAGCATCAGTTGGAAGTGAAAGAACAACACCTTATTTAATAGGTATCGGATTAAGTGTTCTAGGAGCCATGCTGTCAATGCTTCTTGAACTGCATCCTTTTATTGTAGCGCTTTGGCTTTCGTATGTTTTAACTTCTGTTATATTAGTTCTAATCAACAAACGATGGAAAATAAGTGCTCATGCAATTGGAGTTGCTATACCATTTGCTGTTTTAGTATTTACATTAGGAAATTCAGCTTTCTACTTTGCTATTATTCTCATAATTGTATCTTGGTCAAGGATGTATCAGAATTTACATGACTTATACCAAGTTGTAGCCGGGCTGCTGGTAGGATATTTAGTTACATATTATTTAATGAATTTATCACTTAATTTAGTTTAAAAATGTCATTTAAAAGTGAAGCTATAAAATATTTGGAAAATTATGCGGATATTTTGGAATTCAAAGGAGAGAACCGATTCAAGATAAATGCATTTAGGGGAGCAGCAAATGTGATCCGAAGATTGGATGTTGATCTTGAAGAAATGCTTCATGATGGTTCAATAACTAATATAAAAGGTATTGGTAAAGGAATACAAAACTTCTT
This sequence comes from Chlorobiota bacterium, assembly GCA_013151565.1. Taxonomy (GTDB): domain Bacteria; phylum Bacteroidota; class Ignavibacteria; order Ignavibacteriales; family Melioribacteraceae; genus SZUA-22. The sequence continues at coordinate 3,975 of JAADIB010000181.1, read as the reverse complement.
ATTTGAGTTATTGGATAATGGTACTGTAAAAGAATATGAGGAGCATCTTGGGAGCATACCAAGTGGAATACTAGATATTCTACAAATTCGTGGTCTAGGTGTTAAGAAAGTTAAGGTACTTTATGAACAATTAAATATTAGTAACATAAATGAATTGGAAAATGCATGTAAAAGCAACAGACTTGTTACGATAAAAGGGTTTACAGAAAAGACACAAGAGAAGATTCAAGAAGAAATACAAAACATTCGAAAACACAGTAAATTCATGCATATTAGTCGAGCGGAGCATGCGGGAGCATTAGTTGTTTCACAATTAATGTCACTGAATTCTGTCGAAAAAGCGGAAATATCCGGAGAAATAAGACGATGTTTAGAAATAATATCAAAAATTAGCATTGTAATTGCTGTTAGTAATATAAATAAATTTAAAGAAGAAGTTATAATATATTATAAATACAGTATGTTAGCAGAGAATACTTCATTGAGTATATTGCTCTTAGAAAGTGATTCACCAATTCCCATTGAATTATATCTAAGTAACAACAAAAATTTCCCAAAAGTTCTCTTTCAAACGACCGGAGCACATGAATTTTTAAGTAATTTGGATATTAACGATTTATCGGGAGCATACAAAAACGAAGAAGAAATATTTAATGTTCTTAATCTCAACTACGTGATCCCGGAGATGAGAGAAGCAGAATATTTTAATGCGCCAGAGAATTTAAGAAGTAATTCCGATTTAAAAGTATCAGAAATCAAAGGTCTTTTGCATTTTCATACTGATTTTTCAGATGGTGCAAATACACTTTTGGAAATGTCTGAAGAAGCAAAAAATATGAGGTTCGAATACTTAGCTGTATGCGATCATAGTAAATCTGCTTTTTATGCAAATGGATTAAATGAGGAAAGGGTATTAAAACAGAAGGAAGAGATAAAGGATGTAAAGAAACAAATCGATATTGAGATATTTCATGGAATAGAATCCGATATACTTAAAGACGGTTCATTAGATTATTCCGATGATTTTATGACTAATTTTGATTTTGTTGTTGCTTCTGTACATTCATTGTTTAATTTAAGTGAAGAGGATATGACAAATAGAATTATCGCTGCAATTGAAAATCCTCATACAGATGTTTTGGGGCATCCAACCGGACGCTTATTATTATCTCGACAACCATACAAACTCAA
>JAADIB010000181.1:0-2732 GCA_013151565.1 Chlorobiota bacterium | reverse complement strand
AATGCTTCACCTCATCGGCTCGATCTCGACTGGAGAAACTATTACTTTGCCCGTGAGGCTGGATGTAAATTTGCAATAAATCCGGATGCTCATTCAATTTCAGGAATTCACGATATTGAATATGGGATCAAGGTGGCAAGGAAGGGTGGCATACAAATGAGCGAGGTAATAAATTATTTATCATTAAGTGATTTCAAGAAATATTTGAATAGAAAAATAACAAAAAACTTTTAAGAGGTTAAAATGGATTTAAAGAAATTAGTTAGAGATGTACCGAATTTTCCTATAGAGGGAATAATATTTAAAGATATTACAACTTTACTCAAAGACCCGGAAGGATATTCCGAAACTTTAGATAAACTTTATAACTTAGCTAAAAATAAGGGGATAGCTAAGGTGATTGGAATTGAATCCAGAGGTTTTATTTTTGGTGGAGCATTAGCGGAAAAATTGAATGCCGGTTTCGTACCGATAAGAAAACCCGGTAAACTGCCTGCTGAAACTGTAAGTGAAAGTTATGAGCTGGAATACGGAACAGATAAAATTGAAATTCATAAAGATGCTCTCCAAGAAGGGGATAAAGTTCTGCTCCATGATGATCTGCTTGCCACCGGTGGCACGATGGAAGCGGCTTGTAAGTTAGTAGAAAAATTGGGAGCAGAGATTGTGCAAATATCATTCATTATTGATCTTACATTTTTAAATGGTAAAGAAAAGTTGAAAGATTATGATGTACAATCGCTAATTGAATATGATTCGGAATGACAGCGTATTTATTTTCGGAAAGATGACTTCCCAATAATAACATTGTTTGTTTAACTGAAGCCACCGTCCATACGGTGGACTTAAAACTGTTACTGCTTGTGAACTTGTCCAAGAACTTGGATAATTGTCATTTCGAACCTGCTTGCAGTAGGCAAGCTTGATTCGGAATCTCAATCCTTCTACTTTAGAGCAAAAATAGATACTGAAATAAACCTGCCTTGCCGGTAGGCAGGTTCAGCATGACGATAAGTAAATTCTCTTCTTGACAGATGAAGGCAGATAAACGATGCTACTATGGTGACTTAATATAGTATACTCAAAGATTTTCTTATTCTTTCCAGCTCTTTGCTGCAATAATCACTACAAATTCACCTTTGAGTTTGTGCTCTGATAATGAATTCAAAATTTCATTCGGGTAGTCTCGCCACAACTCTTCGAATTTTTTTGTAAGCTCACGTCCGATTGCAATAATTCTGTTCGGCATAAATTCATTCAGTTCATTCAATAATTTTTCAATTCTATACATCGATTCATACAGCACAATTGTTCTTTCTTCATCGGCAAGTTTCTTAAGCAGTTTTTGTCTTCCTTTTTCTGTGGTAGAAATCCCTCGAATACAAATGAGTCGGTTGGCAAGCCTGCAATTGATAAAGCAACAATTGCCGCGTTCGCACCGGGAATCCCCACAACTTCAATTCCATTTTTGTGAGCTGCATTTACCAACCTAACTCCAGGATCTGATATTGCCGGTGTTCCCGCATCGGAAAGTAGTGCAGCAGTATCACCCGAATTAATTCTGTTGATCACCGAATCAATTTTTTTCTCCTCCATTCTTGCATTGAAAGAGATCATTTCTTTTTTTATTTCGAAGTGATTTAATAGATTCCCAGTTGTACGTGTATCTTCACATAGAACAAAAAACAAAATCGACTAGCTTAAGGACATCTAAAGCTCTTAGTGTTATGTCCTGAAAATTTCCGATAGGAGTTGCAACTACATATAACTTGCCTGAATTCATCTGCACAATTTTAAGATATTTTAAAAATTTATTATATTAATCTGATTAATGATAAGTAAAAATAACAAAATATTTGCCTTTATATTAAAAATATGTTACTCTTACTATAACAATTAGGTCTTTTTATGTCTGCATCGACAAAATTATCTTCATCCGTTAAAGCTTTGTGTTTTCTAGCTGAAACACATCCCATACCGAAAACCAGCAGAGAGATTGCTGAGAAGACAGGTATTAATGCATCAAAACTTAGACAATTATTATCAATGCTTGCAAAAACAAGAATTGTAATAAGTGAGCAAGGTACAAAGGGCGGTTTTCTGCTTCAAAAGGACCCTAAAAAAATTCATCTGCAAGAGATCTATTGTTCAATTGAAGATAGAAAGGCATTCCATTTAAATGTTACACAAGGAAATGGCTCAAGCGATGATAGTAATCTTGACTTTAATACTTATTTCTTGGACTTGTTCTCAGCGATTCAAGTAGATATTGAAGAGAAGATGAGAAATATTTCACTTGAGAATATTATGAATCAATTAAAAATAAAATCGAAATTTAAATAATAATTATAAAGAGGTATGCATGGATTTTTTGAAAGAATTAGGAATCAAAGAGAAAAACTTTGGTGCGTCGACGGGGATTAAATGGTATGGCTCTGAAAAAAATGTTGAGTTGAAAATTTACTCTCCGATAAATGGAAAATATATTGCTTCAGTTTATCAGGCAAACGAAAAAGATTATGACAAGGTAGTAAAAAAAGCGCATGAAGCCTTTCTGCAATGGCGGAAAGTTCCCGCTCCGCAACGTGGAGAGATAGTTAGAGCAATAGGCAACAAACTGCGTGAGTACAAAGTTTCGTTAGGTAAACTTGTTACTTATGAGATGGGAAAATCCTTACAAGAAGGTTGGGGCGAAGTTCAAGAGATGATAGATATTTGTGACTTTGCAGTTG
>JAADIB010000454.1 GCA_013151565.1 Chlorobiota bacterium | reverse complement strand
AATTTCACAAAACACAAAGGGATATACAGAAACAATTGTGAAATATAAAAGGGATATGTTTTAAAATTGGAGTTTGAAACTTGGTAATTATTTGTATTTTATAATTTGCTTTTTGGTACAACGAATTTTATTCGTAGCCAAATCTTTGTACTTGCAGTTCATAGTGGTTTAGTTACTGCTGGTTTCTATTTTGGGTTCTTTTGTTGTTGGCGGATCCCATCCTACAACAGTACCTGCTTTAATTCTGCTGAAATAAGGTAAGAGCGTTGCGCCGGGAAATGCCCGCACGTTATCCTCAATCTTAATTGGACCCATTCCGGTACCGGCTCCGATTTTGCAGTTATTCCCGATCTCAATTAATCCGTATCGGAATTTACCCGATTCTTCATAGGCGTGAACAGTCAAGCGTGTGAAAGCTCCGAGTAATGAATTCTCTCCAATGAATATTAATTCCGGGCGAAAGTGATCCAGCTAGACCAACTGCATTATTTCTGCGCCTTTCCCAACGTGGATACCGATCCAAATAAGATAAAGACTTGGAATACAAGAAGAATTCTTCGACCGAACGGCAAATTAAGTACACACCAGTTTATTGAATTATTTTCTTCCGGAGAACCTAATCCTGAAAAAATATAGTGCCGTCTAATTGGATCAAAAAATGTCTCTAATTTCTCTTTCCCTTCTTTGGAATTCGGATCAAGATCCTTTACATTGGTTCCAACCCCGCATGAAGTTTTACTGATAAATATCGAGTGATTTTTCTCTGTACTTTTTCATACTAAACCAAATTTGAAAATTATTTAATTAAAATTGAGTGAATTACTATATAAAGATGTTGAAAAATCAGAATTTTAATCAAAAAATCAATAATCCAGTAATTTTTAATTGAGTAATAGTAATAACTACCTTCTAGTAAAATACATACAATTTTTATCAATAGTAAAAGGGCTAAAATTGTATAAAAACAAAAGAATTGTAGACTAAAATGTAGCTGTTTGTAATAAACCATCTAGGCATACTTATTGATTGAATAACAAAAATAATTAGGTGATTTATATCTAAAGTAGATGAAGAATTGGGAAGATAGGCTTATTCATTAAAATAAAACTTTAACAAATATCCATAATTGTTTATTATTTAATAAGATAGGTCAAAAAATATTTGCTAAACAAATTTCATTTTACTAATTTATTTAAGACGAAAAGATATTTATTGCTGATCAAAAAATAAAACAGAAACTTTAACAATAATAGAGACAATACAATGAAAAGAACATTTATTTTATCACTAGCTCTTTCAGCGATACTTGTATTCTTTAATAGTTGTAAAATTGACGAAGGAAATAATCCTACTGAACCAGGAACTGGATCTGAAATTACAATTAGCGGGGTGGTAATCGATTCGTCTTCAAATGCAGGAATTTATTTAGCTCTTGTTAGAATTATGGACGGCAGTACTGAACTAAGCGCAACTACAACAAATAACACGGGAAATTATTCTACAAAGATCAATATAGAGCAAGATCAAACAGTAGATGTTCTTGTAATTAAGGAAGGATATTATAATGCCAGTGTTCCTGTTGATGTAGTACTTGATAAAGATGTAGAAGTATCTCCAATTCTATTGACAGCTCAATCTGTAGAAGTTGGCACAGTCTCTATTGTTGGTCATGTAATAGATGCAAAATCCGGAGAATCTCTTTCAAATGCAGAAATTAGATTCTTTGATGTTGGCGAACCGATTGGAGTAGCAACTTCTGACGATGGAGGAAATTTTTCGGCAACATTAGAAATGGAAGGCACAAAAGAGTTAGAAGTAATTACTCTAAAAGCTGCCTACTTAGCAGATACAACCAGTGTTATTGCTGTATCAGGAGAAACAGCAACAATGCCGACAATAAATCTGCGTCCTTTGATGGATATTATTTCAGGCGAGCCTGCATCAATATTTTTAGCTTCTCAAACTTTAGAAAGTATTGGAGTTACAGAAAGCGGCTCACCGGAAACTGCTAAGATCGTTTTCGAAGTCCAAGATTCGAGCGGTAACCCAATTGATTTAGAGCATGCAGTAATAGTTAACTTTAGATTCGGTGCATCACCCGGCGGCGGCGAGATTTTAGCACCGGGATTTGTAAAAACTGATGCATTAGGGCAAGTAACTGTGAATTTAACAAGCGGCACAGTTGCTGGTGCAGTTCAAATTATTGGTGAAATAGATTTTAAGGGTGAAAAAATAACATCAAAACCTGTTAACATTACAATTCATGGCGGTTTACCTGACTTAAATCATTTTGCAGTCGGAAGTGATCAGCGAAACTATCCTTATTACAATGTATTAAATGGGCAAGGAACTGTTACTGCGCTAGTTGGTGATAAATATTCTAATCCGGTCAGACCTGAAACTGCAGTCTATTTTAACACAGACGCTGCAGTGGTTCAAGGTTCTGCTTTAACAGATGACAAAGGACTGGCTTCAGTGACAATAATTTCGGGTAATCCATTACCGAACGATCCAGTCTATGGTCCCGGATTCTTCTATGTAACTGCAAATACTATTGATGAAAATGAACAATCGATAAGTACGAAAACCAGAATCCTATTTTCCGGTGTTCCTACTCTAACAATTTCACCTACTTCTATAAATATACCAAACGGAGGTTCTCAGTCATTCACATATACTGTAATGGATCAGAACGGCAATCCGCTTGCACTAGGTAATAGCTATAATGTTCAAGTTACAACTGGCGGTGATGCAGAAGCTGGCGGAGATATTGCTGTTACTTTGCCGGATGTTCAGTTTGGACATACCTCGTTTCATTTTACTGTTGCTGACACAAAACCTGATGACATTAATCCTAATGAAATTACTATAAATATTGAAGTTAACGGACCTAATGGAAGAGCAAGTATTTCCATTTCGGGAACCACTAATTAACTAATCTATAACAAAATATCATTTTAAGGAAAAACCAGCTTTTTATAGTTGGTTTTTCTTTTTTAAAAAATCTTAATACTCCTGCAAAATAATCTAGTGAAACAGAAACAATATCTCCGTAAATTTAATTATTCATTTTTTATAAGTGGGGAAAGAACATGAAACAATTTTTAAAGTATTTTTTCGCTTCTGTATTAGGTACAATTTCTGCAATAATTCTGCTTATGGTTTTATCCTTCTTTTTCCTGATGGGACTAGTAGCAATGGTAGATACTGACGAGGATGTTACCATCTCTCCCAATACAATATTAAAATTAGAATTGAAACATGAACTTCCTGAAAGATCTTACTTTAATCCGATTGGATTGCCGGATATTATTTCGTCGAATATTGGTAAAAAGATTGGACTCAACGATGTAATTAAGAACATCAAAAAGGCAAAAGAAGATGATAACATTTCAGGAATATTTTTAGACTTAGATGATATAAATGCAGGCACTTGGTCAATTCTTGAACCAATTCGTAACTCTTTATTGGAGTTTAAAAAGTCGGGTAAATTTATCATTGCGCATGGGAATAGTATTTCTCAGAAAGCCTATTATCTGGGTTCTGTGGCTGATAGTATTTTTCTTACTCCCACCGGTGATATGGATTTCAAAGGACTTTATGCCGAATTGACTTTCTTCAAAAAAACTTTGGAAAAATTAGATATCGAAGCTCAGGTGATCAGAGTGGGAAAATTCAAGAGTGCTGTTGAACCGTTCATATCTGATAAGATGAGTGATGCAAATAGGCTGCAGACGAAAGCGTTCTTAACTTCTGAAAATGATTATCTTCTTAAAAAGATATCTGAAGCAAGAAAAACAAATGTTGATGAGTTGAAAAAACTTCAAGATAATCTTCTTGTTCAATCTCCTGAAGATGCCATAAAATATAAATTGGTTGATGACCTTAAATATCGAGTTGATGTTGACGAGTATTTGAAATCGCTGACTGGTAAAAATTCAGATGAAAAATTAAAAACTATTTCATTAAAAAAATATATGAAAGTTGAAGGTAAGGAAAAACCATACACAAGCGATAGAATTGCTGTTATATATGCTGTTGGCGAAATCAATTCAAGCAAGGGTGACGAAACAACAATAGGGAAAGAGAACATTGTAAAAGCAATACGGAAAGCGAGAAGAAATGAAAAGGTTAAAGCAATTGTAATGAGGGTTAATTCTCCCGGCGGTAGTGCGTTGATCTCCGATATAATATGGAATGAAGTTGAACTGGCTAAAAAGGAAAAACCGTTTCTGGTTTCCTATAGTAAATACGCGGCTTCGGGTGGATATTACATCTCGTGCGGCGCTGATAAGATAATTGCAGAGCCGACAACATTAACTGGTTCAATCGGTGTGTTTGCGCTGATTCCAAATACTCAAAAATTCTTTGATAATAAGTTGGGAATAACTTTCGATAAAGTAATGACCGGGAAATATTCTGATTTTGTTTCAGGCTTAAGAAGATTGACAAATTATGAAAAACAAGTTTTGCAGAAACAAGTAAACAGAGTTTATAAACAGTTCGTAGGTAATGTTGCTGCCGGAAGAAATATGGATTACAGCGCAGTCGATAAAATTGGAGAAGGTAGGATATGGTCTGGGCTACAGGCAAAAGAGATTGGATTAGTAGATGAGCTTGGCGGACTTGATAAAGCTATCGAAATGGCTGCGGATATGTCGGACATTGAAAATTACAGAGTTGTTGAGTATCCTGAAATTAGAGACCCTTTCGAAGTCTTCTTCGAAACCTTGCTTGATGATACTTCACAAAAAGTTTTTGGTCAAGAAATAAATAGGGTTATTGATCATTATTCAAAAGCTTTTGACCTGTTAAAGGGAAGTAAAGTTCAAGCTAGACTGCCGTTTGAAATAGATGAGTTTTAAAATAAACAAAGCGAAGCAGTCAAATTTGATTGCTTCGCATAGACCTATTGTAGTATTACAACTTAAATCTTTGTTTTTTTTGTTAAGATATTTTATGACAAAATATATTTTTCTTAAACAAACGTGAAATGTCAAAATAAAAGCATGAAATGTTGAAGTTATTTTTTCACATTTCACGTTTGCCTTTTCACTTGCGACTTTGCCGCCATATGGATTATGCTTTCATCCTTAAACCGCGTTCCTCGTGGATGAATATCCAGCTTACAACTTTACCTATATCAATTTCTTCAAAGTTGTTCCAGTACCGTTTATTTCTAACATGCAGCGAACTTGTATCGTTGTCCGGGATTGTTTCGGCTTCCTCAATAAGTTCTTTTAATCTCTTCTGCCAAAGGATAATATTCTCTTCTCTCAGATCAACCCAGCCGTCCTTTGCCCATAGGTCAATTTTCTCCTGAGTGATTTCCAATTCATCCTCCCCGCGGTATGGCGGAATTTTCATTAGGTTGCCGCGCAGTAGTGATTTCCCGTCAGGATAAAGAATCGGTATTCCAATTGAAATGATCTCACTTCTAAGGTCATTGTTCTCTTTCAATAAATTGAACATCTTTTCTGATAATTCTGCTGCTGATGCTGTAACAATTGCTTTCATTGTAAGTGCAACATGACGAAGCAGATTTATTTCGTGCAGTAGCTTTGAAAGTCTCGGAGGACCTAATAATTCAAACGCTACACTTTCTTTATTGTGCCGATCTTCCAATTCAATTAATTTTTCAACTGCATGATGCTGAAGGAAACCGGCTCTATAAGTCGGCTCCATAGTTGCATTATCCAAAGCGTTAATAATATCGTGACCTGTATTGCCTCCTTTTAATTCGTAAATAACAGATTGAGCGATCTCTTCGGGAGTAACGTATTCCATCTGTCCCTGCGAAGTGATAGTCTCAAATTCCCCTCGTGAAAAAGTTCCGTTTTCCCCTGTATCAATAAAAATTGATTTTAGAGTTTCACCGGTTGTCGGAAAAGGTTCATCCAAATGAAGTTTGAATTTCTCTTCAAGTTTAACAGCTGATTCAATCGGAAGGTCAATCAAGTCAATCGGTTTACCAGCTTTGGTTATCTCACCATATTCTATCTTTTTCCAGGCGATTGCAGCAGTTGGTTTTATCTCTTTGGTAATTGGTCCTTCGGGAGTTCTGCCCATTAAAAAAAGAAGTAAGGTATGTGCGCCAGCTACGGCAGACTTGCTCAACAGTACTCTTGAAGGTTTTTCTTCGCTGTGAGTATAAGGAATATTCAAGCCCATACCGCCGGTTCCGCTTGTTCCAATCTTTAAATAAACTTGTGTGTTAAATTCCTCCATTGATGCATAGAGCAATTGTATATGTCTTATCAACTGGGGGACATAAAGTGTGCTGAATAATTTCTCAGTTTGTTCGATTAGTTCGTCAACAGAAGGATTGTTCTGCATGGTCTTTTTAATTGTTCTGTATGTTGTGTAAACATCCTGATAAGCAATACCTGTAGCAGCGTTAATACTATCGATTATAATATCGGGTTTATGTTCATCAAGCAGTTTGTATATAGATGATTCGTGAAGAATCTCTTTATTCATTTCGTCCATCGTATCGGAGATCAATATTTGTCTGGATTCTTTCGATTGCAGCAGATCTAATCTGTTGATATCTTTGAAATCATATCTTACAAAAATGTTACCCCACCATGGAACAAAGAAATCACCGGGCAAATCCGGATAATCTGCTTTAAGATTTGAAACATGCTCTTCCGCCTCACTTCGCCGTAATGAAGTAACAATAATTCTTTTTGGATTCTCGTTCACTAGTTTCCGAGTAATAGCATTACCAACTAAGCCCCATCCGCCAAGGACAAGTATTGTTTTGTTTTTGATATCCATTTAATCCTCACTAATATTTTTTCATTATGTTGAAAATTAACTTTTATGATTTTAGTAGACAAGAAAAAATATTAACTAAATTTATTATTGCTAATAGGATAAGTTTGAAGGCTTTAGTAATTTTAAAGATAAAATAAATGAAAAATATAAAATGAATGTAAGTGATATTTTAAATAAAAAAAGAATTATAACCGAATTTAAAGGTACTTCGAAAGAAGACGTTATCAACGAAATGATCGATACACTCAAGGATAACGAAAATGTAATTGATCTTGAGAAAGTCAGACAAGTTGTTCTTGAGCGTGAAAAGATCATGTCCACCGGTATCGGTAATGGGTTTGCAATTCCTCATGGAAAAACAGATGGCGTCAAAGAGATAGTTGCAGTTTTTGCTAAGTTGAAAGAACCAATTGACTTTGACTCTGTTGACGGAAAACCAGTGAATATGATTTTCTTAATGGTGGGCAGGGAAGATGCAGTAAGTGATCACATTAAGATGTTGAGTAGAATCTCGCGAATAATGAATAAAGAAGAAATTCATAATAAATTACTACTGGCAGAAACGGCTGACGAAATATTAGATATATTTGAACAGGAAGAACGAAACCTTTAACCATCTTCATTACACATTAAACAATTAATTATATGATCAAAGCGATTACCGGCACAAAAGATATTTTGCCAGAAGATATTTGGAAATGGGTGTATCTTGAGACAATTGTTCACAAGGTAATGAGCAACTTTAATTACAAAGAGATCAGAACCCCGATTTTTGAAGAGACTAAGTTATTCAAAAGGGGAATCGGTGAAGCAACTGATATTGTAAGCAAGGAAATGTACACGTTCCTTGATAGAAGCGAGACAAGTATAACCCTTAAACCTGAAATGACCGCTTCTGTTGTTAGAGCATTGATCGAACATTCTTTGGATAAACAGCAGCAGATCAATAAACTTTATTATCTTGCTCCCATGTTCAGACAAGAAAGACCGCAAGCCGGGAGATTCAGACAGTTCCATCAATTCGGAGCGGAAGCGCTTGGGAGCACGAGCCCGAGTTTGGATGCAGAGATGATCATCATGGCTTATCAGATATTTCAGAAGCTCGGATTGAAAAAACTAACTCTTAAAATAAATTCGCTTGGAATTCCCTCTTCAAGAGAAGCATATAAAGAACTATTACGTAATCATTTAGCCGATAAAGTTAATGATATGTCTGAAGATAGCAAGAATCGGTTTAAAACAAATATTCTGCGTTTATTTGACAGTAAAGATGAACGCGATCAGAAGATCATGGAACATGCTCCCTTATTATTGGATCATCTGGATGATGAAAGTCGGGAGCATTTTGCTAACGTACAAGATCTTTTAACCAAAGCAAACATTCCATTTGAGATTGATCCGAAGTTAGTAAGAGGTTTGGATTATTACACGCATACAACATTTGAAATTGTAAGTGACAGTGTGGGAGCACAGTCAG
>JAADIB010000380.1:32127-33173 GCA_013151565.1 Chlorobiota bacterium | reverse complement strand
AACTTTTTATCCAACATTGTAGTTCGGGGCGGACGGGTGAAAAGCGACGCCGTTATACTTTTTTCAAAAACTTCTTTTTATACTTGACAGACATATCACATTGTGTTATATTCCAGTATGCTAAAATTAAAAACCAAATGGTTTAATAAATGGGCTAAGAAAAATTATCTTTCTGATAAAATTCTTATAAAGACAATTGATAATATTTCTAATAATCTTGGAATTGTTAATTTAGGATTAGGACTTTATAAAGTTAGAACACCTAAAATTGGACAAGGGAAAAGCGGGGGTTTTAGAACAATTGTAGTTTTCAAGAAATCTCATTTAGCAATTTTTGTCTATGGTTTTGCTAAATCTGAAAAAGATAATTTAGATGAAGATGAATTAAAGTATTTTAAAATTTTAGCAAAGGACCTTTTAAGGATAAGTAAACAAAAATACATTGAACTTGAAAAACTTGGAAAGTTTATTAGCATAAAGGAATAATTATGAGAAATAAAATTAAAAATGCCATTGGAAATACTGTTCAAGATTTAATTCTTAGTGATGTGAAAACTTCTTTTACCGAAAAAGAACTTAAAGAACTTGGGGTAAAAATTCCCAAAGTTATAATAAATGCTAAAGACATTCAAAGAATTAGAAAAAGAACAAAGTTAAGTCAAAACGTATTTGCTAAAGTCTTAAATGTAAGTTCTTCTTCGGTTAAACAATGGGAACAAGGAAAAAGAACTCCTTCCGGTTCTACTAAAGTTCTATTAGAATTGCTTAAAGAAAATCCGGATATTTTAAATTATAGAATTAAATCTAATAGCCAAAGATTACAAGGAGGCTTTGAATAACCTAAAATCCGATGTCATTCCGGCAATCTTTTAGCCGGAATCTCCCATATAAGGATTGATTCCGTGTAAAAACATCACGGAATGACGGTTAGTAAGAGGTTATGCAAAGCCTCCTACAAGCATAACCACTTACCGAGCATAACCACCTCCTAACCATATTTTAAGTGAGGTTTAACGTAATCAGATTTTTACTTATTGAAAATCAAA
>JAADIB010000380.1:0-32057 GCA_013151565.1 Chlorobiota bacterium | reverse complement strand
AATTAGTTTGAAAACTAAAATAGAATCATTATATTGATAGTATCATATGATACTACTTGTTAGTTAAAAATGGAACCTCCTTATGAAATAAATGCAGCAATTTTAAGATTGATTTCATCAATTTCGATAAAAATTGGTGAAATTAACGCAAATTATATTAGCAAACCGTCTCCCCAATTACGAAAGCAGAATAAAATTAAAACCATACATTCATCATTACAAATTGAAGGCAATTCTCTTTCAGAAGAACAAGTAACTGCAATTATTGAAAACAAACGGGTTATAGGTGGACAAAAAGATATTTTGGAAGTTCAAAATGCAATTTTGGTTTATGACAACATATCGTCTTTTAACCCGGCATCAGAAAAATCATTTTTAAAAGCACATAAAATATTAATGAGAAACTTGGTAGAAAAGGCAGGGGAATATAGAATAGCTAGCGTCGGTATATTTAAAGATTCTAAAATTGCTCATTTGGCACCACCTCCACAAAATGTTCAATATCTGATGAAAGAACTATTCAATTACATAAAAAACTACGATGAAATAGCATTAATTAAAAGTTGTGTCTTTCATTATGAAATGGAATTTATACACCCATTTTTAGATGGGAATGGACGTATGGGAAGACTTTGGCAAACCTTAATTTTATCACAAGAGTATCCGGTCTTTGAAAACTTACCATTTGAGACGCTAATAAATTCAACACAAAACGAATACTATGAAGCTTTAGAAAACAGTGATAAAAATGGTAACTCTACTGAATTTATTGAATACATGTTAAATGTTTTAGAAAAATCTTTAACCGAATTATTAAACTTTAACAATAGAACTTTGACGAGCAATGAAAGATTAGAATATTTTCTTTCACTGAATAAAAAAGAATTTACGCGCAAAGATTATATGAACTTATTTAAGGAAATATCTACTTCAACAGCAAGCAGAGATTTATTGCAAGGTGTTGAGAACAAAAAACTGATAAAAATAGGTTCCAAAAACAAGACAAAGTATAAACCAACTACCTAACCCATCGCCGTACCCAACCCCCGATAAAAAACATTGGGATGAATAGAAGCTGTAGCAATTAGCAGGTAAGCAGCAACCCTGTTATACTAATCCTACTCAAAAATTAAATTACGAACCATCTTTTTACTATCCCACGGAGCTTCTTTACCGCCAAGATATTTGTGAAACCATTCCAAATGTGAATTATAATAAAGCGGCATCGATTTAATATAACTAGGCCAATGTCCGTCATTTTTGAAAATGATCAGTCTTGAATCAATTCCTTTATTCTGCAGCACAGTAAAATATCGTAATGCCTGAGTGTATGGGATACGATAATCCTTCTCACCTGTAATAATAAGTGCTGGTGTTTTGAAATTATCTTCATACATACTTGGAGACATCTTTTCGTAATCCTTTCTCTTCAGATCCCAATTTGCAAACCAAAGTTCTTCCGTTTCATTTTTGAATTCTCTCAGATCATAAATTCCCATCATCGAAGCAAGACATTGGAATCTATGAGTTTTTGCTTGGAGTAAATTCATAAAGTATCCGCCGTAACTCCAGCCCATTGCACCCATTCTATCTTTATCAACGTAATCGAGATCTTCCAGATAATCGGTTACTTTCATTACATCTTCATAAACTTTTCCATCCCAATCATTTGAAATTTCAGCAGTGAATTCTTGTCCGTATCCTGTTGAGCCGTGCGGGTTCGGAAATGCAATAACATACCCGGCACCAGGATAAACTTGCCAATCACCTCTGAATGAATCCATCCATTGATACTGCGGTCCTCCGTGAACGTTGATCACAAGCGGATATTTTTTACTCGGATCAAAGTTATGAGGTTTAACAATGAAAACTTGAATCTGTTTACCGTTGGCTCCTTTAACCCAAACTTGTTCTGCGGGACGAAAATCTACAGTTTCCGTTAGCTCTTTATTAAAACTTGTTAAATCGAAATCCTTATTACTATTCAGATCAAAGCGAGCTAACTCAACAGGTTTATGCACAAAAGAGTATGTGTAAATAACAAAATCTTCTTTGGGAGAAATGACGAAACTAGGAATTACTTTTTTCTCAATTACCTTTGTTATTTTCTTCGTATCAACATTTATTTTGAACAAAGGCATATAACCCTTTTCGTAAGCGGTAAAATAGATATGTTTGGAATCCGCCGCCCAGCTAAAATCACTTACCCAGTTATCGAATTGCTCCGTTAATATTTCATGCTCACCGGTTTTGATATTATAAACAGCTAAACGAATTTTATCCGATTCATATGTTGGAATAAGTTGTGTTAAATATGCTACATATTTTCCATCCGGTGAATACTTTGGATTGAAATCCGCAGCTTTATTTTTGATTGTGATATTCTTTAATCCCTCACCATTTAGGTTTTCCACAAATATGTCAGAATTTGTTGATGCAGCAGGATTCTTCACCCGCTTTGAATCAAAAGTAATTGTCCTTGAGTCAGGAGAAAAATTATAATGGTCACTTCCTCCGGCTGAGAATGTTGGTGAGTTGAAATAACCGGGAGTCAGATCCTTATACTCTTCCGTTTCAAAGTTGTAACTTAATACATGAGTGTATTTTCCATCGTTATATTCTGTCCAATGACGCACAAAAAGTGAGTCGGCTAAATGAGCTTGTATAGGACCATCGTTTATCCCATTATCAATTTTGTTATTGCACTCTATATCTATTCCGCATTCCGGGAATAACGAGGTTTGAAATATTATTGACTTTCCATCCGGAGCCAGTTTTGGAGAGGAGACTTCAAGATCAAAATCGGTGATCTGCTTTGCTTCGCCGCCATCAACCGGAATACAATATAACTGCTCCGCTCCGTCTCGCGTGGAGGTGAACAAGATCCCGCTATCATCATTCTTCCAAACCGGGTTGAAATCTGCGGCTTCGTTATTGGTCAATTGTTTTAAGTCGGAACCGTCAACGTTTACAACAAATATTTCAGTATTGGATTTTGCTTCTTTCAAATTCGATGTTGTAACCGTAAACGCTACCTTTTCGCCATCATTGGATAGAGCAGGTGAGCCAATATATTTTACCTTGTATAAATCCTCAATTTCAAATGCTTTTTTCTGTGCTTGTAAAGTGAAAGTGAATGATACTATAACAATCAGAATTATATTTAACCTAAATTTCATAAATACCTCATTGTTTAATTTTTTTTTTGATGCAATATCGTTTTTTTTGATGTCAGAAAAAAGAAGCAGGTCATTAAAAAATATTTTTTAAAAGTTTATTCCGTTTACCTACAGAGTAAATACTCATTAATATTAATAACCATACAAACTTTTGTCAATGTAAATCATCACAAAATTTTTCAATTTTCAGATATAATAAAATTCATTAAATTCGCCCATTCAATTAATAAAAACTTGGGGAGATAAAATGTCTATTAATAAAAAAGCATTAAAATCGAACAAATACAAAGTCAGTTTTAAGATCGATGCTGATGCAGCAAAAGATTTTTCAACTGCTTCATTGGTTGGTGATTTTAACAACTGGAATCCATCCAAAGATGTGATGAGAAAATTAAAAAAAGATGGTTCTTTCTCAATTCAAAAAACTTTGGAAGCGGGTAGAGAATATCAATTCAAATATGTGTTGGATGGAAATAATTGGAGCAACGATCCAAATGCGGATAAATTCGTTCCGACAGAATATGCTGATTCACAAAACAGTGTACTTGTTTTGTAAGTATTAAAAGCCCAATCCTGCACTTGCGGGATTAGGCTTTGTTTTAAATATATGAATAACCACTTAAAGTTTTGCTAAAGCATCTTTGGCATATTTGGCTGCTTCCGAACCCGGGTTATCTTTAACAAGTTTAGTCCATATCTTTTTCGCTTTTTCTTTATCACCCTGTGCGACAGCAATTATACCCAAATTAAATTTTGCTTCCAGATAATTTCCATCTACTTTAAGAACTCGCTTTGTTGCTTTTTCAGCTTCGTCATACTTTGCCAAATTATAGTACAATAAGCCTTCGGATAATAAAACATCTATACGATTGGGATCGACTTTCAATATTTTTTCATATTGTTTTAATGCATTTTCTGACTGGTGAGCCAAACTTAAAAGCTGAGCATATTCCATTATCTTTGCTGTGTCTTGTGGATTTGCTTCCACTTCTTTCCCAAGATTTTCTAATCTTTGGTAGAACTCCGGTTTAACATCGGATTTAGAAGGACCTGCGCCATTATTACCAAGTCCCTGATGTATTTCATCTTGAGGCATTGTAGCTTCGGCATCGCTAGGTATACCGGCATTATCATTGGTTTTGCCCGTATCTAAAAAAAGCAGCATTGCAACTATTATTAAAATAATTGCTCCATAAATATATAGTGGTTTGATCTTCATTAATTACACCTTTGGTTTTATTAAATATAATTATCAAATTTAATAAAAAGTATTGATTTATTTTAAGTAAAAAAACAACCGTACATTTTATTATAACGAATAATTTGAAGTCGGTGTACGGAAGTGTAAAAATCATTATATTTATTTTAATCAAAACAGATAACTTATATTATGCCTAGAAAAACAAATACTCGAAACAAGATAAAGAATGTAGCTTTAGATCTTTTCTCAACACTAGGATTTGCCGGCACTTCTGTCCGCCAGATCAGCGGCACGGTTGGGATAAGAGAAAGCGGAATTTATAATCATTTCTCTTCTAAAGAGAATATCCTAAAAGTTTTGCTGGATGATGTTAAGAACTCAACAATTGGAGTTGAGATCATAACTGATGAACTGCTGAATAAACTTTCCAAGCCGCAGATATTCATGAAAGAATTCGTACAGATTTTAATTAAGCGATGGAATACTAAAAAGCAGAAGAAATATCTTCGTCTTGTTCTGATTGAACAGTTTAGAGAAATTAAAGGTGTAAACGTTTCACTTAATTTACTTGTTGATGAATCGATAAACATTTGGAGTTTGATATTTTCTGAGATGATCAACTTCAGGTATATCAAAAAAGGCGACCCTAAAGTTTATGCAGAAGAATTTGTTTACCCGATTTTCATGATCCGTCTTCAATACCTTGTTGAGGAGAAAGTCGACCTTGAAAAAATACTGGAGAAATGTGATTCGCACATAGACTATTTCTGGAATTCAATAAAAAGATAATTTTTTTTATTATGAATAATGTTCCTACAAAAATTGATATTGAATCAGCACATGAACGAATAAAAAATCATATTCATAAAACCCCAATTTTTACATCAAGCTCTATTAATAAAATTTTGCAATCTAATCTTTTTTTCAAATGCGAGAATTTTCAAAGAGCCGGAGCATTTAAAATGCGCGGTGCAACTAATACAATTCTCTCATTAACCGAGAAAGAATTAAGCAAAGGTGTTGCCACTCATTCATCAGGTAATCATGCCGGAGCATTGGCTCTTGCCGCACAATCATTAAATACTACTGCCTACATTGCAATGCCGAATACCGCTCCCGAAATAAAAAGAAAAGCTGTAGAAAGTTACGGGGGGAAGATCACTTTCTGTAAGCCTACTCTTGATGACCGAGAAAGAACTTTATCCGAGATAGTCAGGAAAACCGGTGCAACATTTATTCATCCTTATGATAACTATCGTATAATCGCCGGTCAGGCAACTTGTACAAAAGAAATTCTTGAAGAAATAAATAACCTCGATTATCTTTTGGCTCCGTTGGGCGGCGGCGGTTTGCTAAGCGGAACATTACTCTCATCCAAATATTTTTCAAATTCAACTAAAGTTATCGGCGTTGAACCAAAAGGAGCAGATGATGCTTATCGCTCAATAAGAGACGGGAAAATTTATCCCTCGATAAATCCTAAAACCATTGCAGATGGTTTACTTACATCGTTAAGTGAAAAGACTTTCAACATTATTAAAGAAAATGTTTATAAAATTATAACAGTTGAAGAGGAAACAATTTTAGAAGCTATGTATTTGATCTGGGAAAGAATGAAAATAATTATTGAACCTTCTTCGGCAACGGTTCTTGCAGCAGTTATGGAAAACCAAAAGCAATTTCACGGTAAATCTGCAGCATTAATACTGTCAGGAGGTAATGTCGATATAAAGAGCTTCCAAAGGTGAAAAATACTTTAATATTTAATATCTTTGAAGTTAGAACTTTTGATAAGTTATGCAAAAGAAATAATCCTTATATTTGCACATCAAGAAAAGAGACGTAAAGAAATATGAAAAATGGAAATATCTTAATTACCGATGATGACCAAACTCTATGTTATCTGCTGAAAGAAGAACTTATTAACGAAGGCTTTAATGTTGATATTACTTTTGACGGCAAATACGCAATTGAAAATTTGAAAAAGAAATCTTACGATGTGCTGCTTTTGGATCTCGAGATGACCGATGTGCAGGGAGAAGAAGTTCTAAAGTATGCAACCGAGCACCATCCATCTTTACAAGTAATAGTATTAACTGCAAAAATTGAAATCCGTACGGCAATTGACTGCATCAGAAACGGCGCTTATGATTTTATTACAAAACCATATGAATTTCCTCAATTATTAATGATTATTGAAAGAGCCTTAGAGCACAAAAATCTTATTATAAATAAAAAGATATTAGAAACAAAGATCGGACAAACATTTCCAAGCAAGATTATTGGTGAAAGTAAAGCAATCCTTGAGGTTAAATCTCTTGCTGAGCGAGCAGCCAGATCTGATTCCAATATTCTTCTTGAGGGAGAAACCGGAACGGGTAAAGAACTTTTTGCAGAATATATTCATAACAGTTCTCCAAGAAATACCAAACCATTGGTTGCCATCAATTGTGCATCGCTACCCGATCAGCTTATTGAGAGTGAACTTTTCGGTTATGAAAAAGGTGCTTTTACTGACGCAAAAACTTCCAAACAGGGTCTTGTTGAAATTGCAAACGGCGGCAGCTTATTTTTAGATGAGATTGGTGAGTTGAGCTTAATTCTACAGCCTAAATTATTACGTTTTCTTGAAAACGGAGAATTTAGAAGAATTGGCGGAGTTAGTAACTTATCATCCGATGTTCGTGTTATAGGTGCAACAAATAAAAATTTAATGGAAGAATCTGATAAGAAAAATTTTAGAAAGGATCTTCTTTTTAGATTGAATGTAATTACTCTTACAATTCCACCTCTTAGAGAAAGAGGCGAAGATATAACCCTATTAGTAAAATATTTTCTAGAAAAAAAAGCTCCAATACGGTCTAATAAAGTATTATCTAAAGATGCTGAACGCTCACTACTAAAATATCCTTTCCCTGGAAATGTTAGAGAATTAGAACATATTATTGAAAGAGCGCTGATCTTTTCTGATGGGGATGAAATTCAAGTTCACGATCTGAATCTCCCGAATGTTGCCTCAGATAATCTACCGATTAATTTGGCTGAAAATCTTGAGTCATTAAGTCTTGACGAAATGGAACACATGCACATCAAGCAAGTTCTCGATTCAAATGATTGGAATAGAGAAGTTTCTGCTAGGGCGCTAGGTATTAGTCAGAAGACTCTCTACACTAAAATCAAAAAATATAATCTTAAGTAATAATGACTAAAATCAAAAAAGAAACTTCCTCTTTAAAATCGAAAGAAAACGAGATTATATCTTTAAATACTAGAATTAGACAAGCCGCTCACGATCTTAATAATATACTAACCAGCAGTAATAATTCTATTGCCGCTATCAAGCAATTAATTAAGCCGAAAGACAAAATTCAAAAGTACCTTACAAATATTGAAACAAATTCCATTAGAGCAACGGAACTAATTGAGGAGCTGCTCGTATCCGAAGGTATTGGCGAGCGAATTAAACGTCGTATAAACATCAATGATTTAATCAATGATGTTATCAGAACTCTCAGAGGCTCACTCGGTGATAATGTTGATCTCAATGTTAGCGTCATTAAAAACTTATATAAAGTTAACGGGTTTTACTCTGATTTATATAGAGCTTTGTTAAATCTTGCCCTTAATGCAGTTGAATCTATTGAAGGTAACGGTAAAATAACAATTAAAGCAAGGAATGTCTCTTCAAGAAAAAAAGAACCAAGTATTGTTATTTCAATTAAAGATACTGGCTGCGGCATTAGTGAAGAATCGTTGAAGTCCATTTTTACTGAAGGATACAGCACCAAACAGAAAAAGGTAGTTTCTGGCTTAGGGCTATCCATTGTTAAAAATATTATTGAAATTCATGATGGAGAGATTAGTATAAAAAGCAAAGTAGATAAAGGTACAGAATTCATAATCACACTTCCTGCTGTTAAATCATTAAAGAAGAAAACAAATAAAGAAAAGATCAAAAAAATTCTTATTGCCGAAGATGAAGCTCCAATTCTTGAATCAATTTGTTACCTTCTTGAATCGTATGATTATGAAACAGTCTGTGCAGCAAACGGGGAACTAGCTATTCAGCAGTTTGATGAAAATGATGATATTGATTTGATGATCATTGATAAATTTATGCCTATTGTGGATGGACTGGAAGTAGTAAAAAATATTAGAAAAAAGAATAAGGCTATTCCCATAATACTTACGACCGGACTTCAGGAAGCAGACGAAAAGAAATTTAAAAAGCTAGGCATAAACAAAATAATTAAAAAACCTTATGACTTCGATTTAATGATTGAATTGATCAGGAACGCTACCTTCTAATTTATCAGCTTCATGTTTTGCCTTCGAAAGATCAACAACTTTCAAATCGTTTACCCAATTAGTGAGTACAGGAACTTTTATTGAGCTTAACTTCTGCAGAACAGAAATAATTTCTTTTGTTGCCTCTTCAATAAATGTCACTCTTTTTTGAACAACATCTTTTGATAATTCATCTTTACGCAGTTCTCTGTTTATTGCAGCTGTCGAAAGATTGATGAGTGTCAGCGGTTGTTTAATTTCATGATTAGCAGTGATTACAGTAGCAGCATATGTTTGAACTTTTTCTATTTCCAGCATTACCTTTTGAGATTCTCTGAAACTAAGCGCAGATTTAATGCGTGCAATAAGTTCAACTCTGTTAAACGGCTTTTTAATATAGTCAAAAGCGCCGGCTTCAAAACCTTCCTTTAGATCTTCAGCCTCGGTCAAAGCCGTAAGCAAAACAACCGGTATTAATTTAGTATCTTCCGATGATGTAAGCTTTCTGCAAACTTCAAATCCCGACATACCCGGCATCATCACATCAAGCAGAATAAGATCGGGGTTCTCTTCTTGCGCCATAGTTAAGCAAGTGGGCCCATCATATGCGGCTAATACTTCAAACCCTTCTCTCGATAGTCTTTCCTGCAGAACAAATACATTATCTTTCTGATCGTCAACTACTAATATTTTTTTCATATTGTTACTGTTTTAATATTTGCTGAATACGCTGCTGAATCTTAAATGACAAAGTTGAAGTATCAATAGGTTTAGTTATTAAATCATTAAAGCCGCTTTTTTTAATAATATCAAAATCATCTAACATTGCTTGTGCTGTCATTGCATAAACCGTTAAGTCTTTTGTTTCTTTATCGGAACGAATTTTTTTGATGGTTTCAAATCCATCTAAAACGGGCATCATTATATCAAGTAATATAAGATCAGGAGTAATAGTTTTCAATTGTGTTAAACACTCTGCTCCGTTATTAGCAAAAGAAATTGAACAGCCGATATTCTTTACGATTTCTCCAACTGTAAAAAGAGTGTCCTTATCATCATCAACAACCAATATATGAAAATTATTTTCTTCCGGTTCTGATATAGGTACTGGTGGAATAGTTTCCCTGTTTTCACTAAGACTCTTATTTTCAATAGGGAAACTAATGCTTTTTTTCAATTTTTTCATCAAAGAAAATTTTCTATCGATCGTTTTGAAGACCTCTTCCGGACTCTTACCAAAGTCCATAACCATTGTGTTTACAGCGCTGATTAGTCTTTGCTTATCTAATTCATCAATGCTTTCATGTATTGTTGCAATAATTGGGATTTTATAGGACTGCTGTAAGTAAGAAATTAATTTTAATGTGGTTTCATTTTCAATAATTGTATCAACGATTAAAACGTCAGGTTTAATTTCATCAATATCTTCACTGATATTTCCTATTTCGGAAGTAAGAGAAATATTAGCGAAGCTTCTCATCTGTTGAACAAGATTTTCTCTTTCTTCTGAATCTTCTCCAAGCCACAAAATCTTTTTACCGTTGTTATTATTGAGCTTTACAAGGTCTAGGCAATATTTCAACTTCTCAATATTCCTCGGTCCAATGATTATTTCAAAAGCTTCAAATAAATATAATTTATTACTATCAGGCTGTATAGAAATAAGACTCAAAGGGATATCTGTTGTCAATTGATTTTTCTTCAATTCATGAAGTATATCCCAATAGACGTTGGTTATATTTGTTGCATTTATTATAATACCGTCTAACGCAACATTCCCCAATTGATCGATTACTTCTAAATTCGGTTTGCTTTGAATTACATCATACTCGCTTTTTTCAAAATAATTTTCAATTGCAATCTTATTTTGAGCATCACCATGAATAAGAAGAAGTTTTTTTCTATTACCTTGTTTGCTCAAATCACTTGTTGAATACTTATACTTTTCGAGCAGAGGTAGTTTATCAAGAATAACATTCGGTAATAATAATGTAAATGTAGTCCCTTTGAATTCATTGCTCTGAACTGATATAGTTCCGCCTAGAAGCTCAATATACTTTCTGCAGATTGCCAAACCTAAGCCGGCACCCTGATATTTCCGGGTCCTGGTCAAATCGACTTGTTTAAATTCTTCGAAGATCAGCTTTTTATTTTCATCCGAAATCCCGATACCGGTATCAATAATATCAACTTTTAATGTCTTATCTTTAATTACGTCGATGTTGATTTTTATACCACCAACTTCAGTAAACTTTATTGCATTGATCACAAGATTAAGAATTATTTGTTCTAATTTATGCTTATCAGTATTTACCATTAAATCATTATCGCTTGCATAAACAATCGAAAGCTGGAGTTCCTTCTCGGCTACCAGAGGTTCCATTGCAAGGAAGATGTCATTTAAAAATTCACTGATAATAAAATCACTTTTTGTAATTTCAAATTTTCCCGACTCTATTTTAGAAAATTCAAGTATATTGTTGATCATTGCAAGTAACTTTTTACCATTGCGTAGAACGATTTTTAATCTATCTTTTGTTTTCGGGAATGTTGTTGAATCCTCAGAAATCAATTCTGTTAATCCGATAATTGAATTAAGAGGAGTTCTAAGTTCATGAGACATATTTGCTAAGAACTGTGATTTTACATGAGTCAACTCGATTGCTTTTTTTCTTTGCTCTTCCAGTTCTTCTGCTTTCTCTTGTAGATCTTTGTGGAGTTTTTTTAACTCTTTGTTTTGCTCAACAATTTTTTCATTCTGCTGCTGATATTGTTCGTTCAGGACTTTGAGTTCATTAACGAGATTCTTAAGCTGTTCAAGTGAAGCAGTATTATTAATGCCAATAGCAAGTTGTTCTTTGATGCTCTCCAAATACTCTTTGGGATTTTCACTAGGTTCATGCTCACTTGCTATTTCAATTACAGCAATTACATTTTTATCAAACACAATTGGAATAATTAACAAATACTTAACATTAATTTCCAATAACCCGGTTTTAATTGACGGGAAATCTTTTTCAAAAACAATTTCAACATTCTCTTGTTTTTGAATTACTTTAGTATAAAGATCAGCCTCCACAGAAGCACTAAGTGTTTCTTCGCTAATGCCGTATGTAGATATAGGTTTCAGTTTATCGTTATCAACCAGATAGAATGCACCAAAGGTAGAACCAGTATCACCAATTAATTTTTCCAATAATAAATTAGAAAGAACATCTAAAGATGGATTTTCATTTATGATAGTTACAATATCCAGATATCTTTTCTCAATTTTCTCTTTAGTTTCTAACCTGTCGAGCATGTCATTAAATGCTGTTCCAAGTTGTCCTAGCTCATCCTTAGAAATTATAGGTACTCGATGATTCAACTCCCCATTTGCAATTAGGTTTGTTGTTTTACTTAGTAACGAAATTTGCTTTCGTAGTTTTGTTGTAAATAGTAAAATAAAAATTAATGATAATAATATTCCGGCAAGCGTAAATATCAGCATTATCATCTGGATAGTATTGCGGAACTCGTAAAGTTCAGTTGGAGTATTAAAGATCAAAAAGGAAGATGTAACATCTGCAACATTTAAATTTTTGGCTCTGTATATTGACGCAAAAAAATCGCCGGTATTTAACTCTTCATAATATACATCTATTTTATTAGAGGAATTGAGCTGCTTATTTGCATTGATAAAATTAGACAGATATGTTCCATTAGCACCTGAATTTGTAATTTGGTTTGGGAGTCCATCAACCAGAAAAGCGATTTCTGCTCTAATTTTTAACGATAATTTATCTAAATACTTTTCATTTATTATTTTGCCATAAAAAACGTTTCCTGATTTTTTATTTTTCGCATAAAGAAGAATAATATTCGGATAGATATCAATGAACTCTTCAATAGAATTTATTAGTGCAGGCGGTTGAATTAATTTACTGTATATAAATGAATTCTGATCAATTGCATTTTCTTTATTTAGAGTAAATACAAAATCCAGGGTGGTTGAATCAAGAGATACCGAAGTAAGATCATCAGAATTTTTTATGATCCTAGAAAATTCTTCTTCGATTATTTTTATCCCTGACTGTAATTCAAAAGCAAAATCGTTCTTTGCATTGAGCAAACTTTGAGAGTATTGCTTTTTTAGTAAAGATGTCGTAGTGGAATAATAAATAAAGGTTGAAGACAATGATATTATTACTATTACTGTAAAAGTGATCAGTAACAATCGTAAATTAATTTTCATATGCTTCTTTCTGCAAAACCCTTTTAACTGTTATTAATAATTCATCAAAATCATAAGGCTTACGTAAAAATTCATCAACTCCTAATTTAGCTGATTCAATTGCACTATCGATATCAACATTCGCAGTAAGAACAATAATTCTGAGATTATAATTACTACTATTATTTATATGATTGATAACATAAAAGCCGTCCTTATTAGGCATTCTCAAATCTAATAGGATGAGGTCCACCGATGAACTATTGAGATAATTGATTGCCCCGTCAGCCGTAGTAACAAAACGAGTGTAGTATCCTATTTCATTAAGGTCTTCCGACAGAGTCGCACATAATTTTATATCATCATCAACTATCAGAATTGAGTCCACTTTAACTATTCCCCTTCGCCATCTTTAGACAATAACTTCGCTGTGTTTTCATCAGCTTTTTTGTGTGCTTCAAGCTTTTGCTTAGTCACTTGATCTAAATACCCTCTATTCCTAAGTATTTCTTCTTTGATCAAATCGGTTTTCTTTTGAACAACTCTTTCTTTAAGCGTAGGAAGCACATCAATCTTTATCAAAATTATAATTTCCCGTTTAAGTATTTCAGTTTTATCTGAACCAGTTAAATATCTTATTCCGAATACCCACCACGGAAGATCCTTCAAGAATGGAATTCCTGTTCTAGATGTTACTTCGTTATGAGTGAATAAACCACCAATAATAGTTTCTTCCCCGTTGAGCATCAGTACTTCTGTATTTGCAACGGTTTTCCTGATCGTAGTTGAAATCTCACCAGGTTCGGCAGAACTTCTTTCTGCCTGTAGTTTCAGCATAACATAGTTAACACCGTCTTCCTTATAGATATATGGAGTAACTTCTACAATTGTACCGGTTGAATAGAATCGATCGATCAGATTTCCGGAAAAGTCACGTTCTTTTATTGAGATGTCCTCCCCAATTTGTATTCTTCCTTTAGCCTTGTCTCGTACAGTGATGGATGGACGTGCAATTAGTTCACCAAGTCCGTTAGATTCAAAAAATTTAAAAGCACCGACAATATTACCGCTGAAATCGCCCATATTAAAATCTGTTGCGTTATCTAACGTAAATTCAAGTGGGTCTACTTGTTGCTGCGTATTCGAATTCTGATTTTCTCTACCAGTTGTGAATGATTTTAAATTTGCACCAAAAGCTAGTCCTGTCTTTTGTAATAAGAGATCCCAATTGACTCCTCTCTCCTTCATCTCCGTAATATTGGCTTCAAAAAAGAGGGCTGATATCTTAATTTCACGAGAGTCTACGTCTGCATAGATAGCTTCACCCAATTTCTCCTTCGATTTAGTTTCGGGTTTAACAATGATGTTATCAGCTGTTTCCTCGTAAACCATATCGTGATACTGAGTAATTATATTAAGCGCTCTCTTGAATGGCAGTTTGGTTATTTCAATTCCAATCGGATCGGTATAATCGCTTGTAAGAATGATTTTTTTACCCGTTGTTTTTTGACTCACCTTGCTCAGAACCTCAATAGCTTTATCGAATGGGATATTCTCAGCTAGTGTAACAATTTCTTCGGGATTAACGTATTGTTTCATCCGTTTTTCCAAATTCTTTTGACCAAAGATTGGAATTGTAAATAGAAACGATATTAGTAATGCTAATGTTGTTTTCATTTTATTCACTCAATTATTCTTTTTATCACTGTTTTCATTATCTAATGTTAAAGTTACTTTTTCTATAATACCACCTTTGTTTAACACAAAGTGAACTTCATTTTTGTCATAGTCAATTTCTGTTAGATACCCTAGATAAACCTGATCTCCTTCCCAGAGTAAATATGTAACACCTTTTGAATCCGAGATGAAGGCACCTTCCGGTATTAAAGCTAACAATTGTGCCGACTGAACATCCAATAAATTATCTAAATTAGGAGGTATCTCATTTCTTATCAGGGGATAGAAAATATCGTAAATAGGGTTCGGTATTAATTTATTCTCCTTTGTAACCGAAGACGCAAACTGATCATTGGAAGAAAAATATACCGCTACTTTAAACGTATAGTTAACATAGTAATGAGGTAAGCCATCATCATCAACACTTACGAAGTTTGTGAAATTACATGTAAGTATCTTTTTTAAAGATTTGCTTTGCTCAATTGCATAAATTAATTTATAAACATCATTAAAATATGCCGTTCCTGATAGCTTATAAGTGTAATAGTTATAATGCTTTTGATTGATAAGTTCGACATACTCAATATTAACATATGAATCCGGGGCAAAATTGTAACTGATTTTATTTACAAAATCATAAAAATCGGATTGAGAAACATTAACCGGAATATTAAATTTCCGCAATGATAATATCGAATCCAGTTCGGCAGCTCTTCTTTTTAAGTTATCAAACTTAGCCATAAGTTCTTCAGTATTCGTCGTATTGGCATTTAGACTATTTAATTCTTTCTTTTTATTGTCTATCTTGCTTTTTTGGATAACAAAACTAAAAATACTGCCTCCTATTATAATCAACAGAAATATAGCAATTAAAACTAATGTGTTTTTAAGTTTTCGGTTCATTGTTCATTCTTCTGCAATTTAAAATTCATAATATACGCAAAAGCATTTTTCTCGCGTAATGGTTCATACAATACATTCTGCAATATTGACGAATTATTATATTCAGCAAACTCTGTTAATACTGTTCTCGAGAGAGAGTATCCTCTCAGAGTAAGATCTTCAAGATTTTTGGTTTCAATATTTGAAACCCAGAAATTTCTTCTTCGTTCAACAAAATTAGCAACCTTTTCTAATGTTTTACCCCACACTTCCGTACCGCTCATTGCCGAGTCCAAAATTGCCTGTGTATTATCAAAATTGGCTATTCTACTTTCAAGAGGCTCAATTTTAGCAATTATCTCTTGATTTTGAATTTCTAATTCTTTCATCCTCTGAATTTCTTTATCAAGATTAACCATATTCATATTATTTGATAAGATCAGATATGTGAATAAAAATGTGGCGATAAATAGGAATGGCAGTACTACAAAACTATGCCAGCCGAACTGTAAGAATTTCTGATTTTCAATAATATAACGAGGAAGAATATTTATTCCTTTCAGTTCCTTATCCTCCTCTGCATAGTATTCATAAGCAGCGGCAATCGGTACAGAATAAGTTGAAATATTATTTTGATCGTCTTCTTCGAGGTCGGCTAAATCAAATAGATCGAATTTTAATTTAGTAACGTTTGCTTCTGGGAAAGTACCATAAAACGAAAGCACCAAATTTTCGGAACGGTCTTCCCCGCAGAGAACAACATTATCAAGTCTCGGTATTCCTCCATTTTCCATCTCTAAAAGAATTTTTGAAAAGTACACATCATACGTATTTAAGTTTGATGTGCCTATATCCAGCGTAGCTCCAATATGACTTAGATTTTGTCCTTCAAGGAAGATCAATTTGCTATACTCTTTTCCTATATAAATAACTAGAGTATAATCTTCAGCGAAAAATTTAGTTGTTTTGGATACATAATTTGCAAGAGCGATTTCTGCATTCTTAATCGAGTTGATCTTATAGTAACGTTTTCCGTTATACGCCGCAACAGAATTAACCAGATTAACACAAGAAATCTCTTTATCAATGAACACACATAAATATGTATTTTCATCAATACTGATATAGTCAATATTATCTTTTAATACTGTGATACCTTTAGTAACTAGAATATCTTTAATTATTTTATCAAGAAGGTTGCTTTTGTTTTTTTCGTCAGAGTTTTCGTAGATATGAAAGTTTACATTCGGATCAGTAACTACAGGTATGAACTGTGCTTGATTTAAATTAAACTCAGCTAAAGAAGCAGCAATTAATTCAACATCTGTTGCATTAGAATTTGCTTTTTGATGTGTCAAATCAATTCCACCATTGAAGGAATCAAAAGTAAGACCATCAGAAATATCTTCCTTACTGAAATCGGCTAATTGCTCGGTAGCACTGGTTCCCAATTCAAGTTCTGTAAGCTCAACAGTAAATATTGAATGAATACATAATTTTTCTTTTTCTCTTGAAATAACTGATAATTTTAAATCACTGCCTTCACAATATATACACACAAGAGGCTTCATATTTTAAGATCCCCTGAGTAATTGTAACATTCTAGTTTTATTATTTGAATAACCAAGAGCCGTTTCCCTAGTAATTTTTCCTTCTTTCATAAGTCTTAGCAAATCTTGTTCCATTGTAATCATACCATGAGGACCGCCTTGTACCATCATCATGTAAATTTCACTCGTATTGTTGTTTTTTATTGCAGCTTTAACACTTGGAGTAACGATTAAGACCTCTTTTGCCATTGTTCTTTTGCCATCAACAGTCGGAATAAGTTTTTGAGATACAATAGTAACAAGAACATCCGCAAGTCTGTTTCTTACCCTTTCCTGTTCTACAGGATTTACTTCTGCAATAATTCTGTCAATTGATTCTGTTGCAGAAGATGTATGAAGCGTAGAAAATACTTTATGACCGGTATCAGTTACCTCTAAAGCAGCCATTATGGTCTCAGGATCCCTCATTTCACCAATAACTATTATGTCAGGGTCTTGTCTTAAGGCTTGTACAACACCTTCTTGGAATGACAATACATCTTTCCCAACTTCTCTATGCCTTATTATAGATCTATTAGATTTATGCACAAATTCTACTGGAGATGAAATAACAATAATATGAACCGATTCACTTTTATTATGATAATCAATGAGTGAATCGAGAGTCGTTGATTTACCTGACCCGGTGATACCGGTTACTAACGATAGACCAAACTTAATATATCTATGACTCATCATTTTGATAGCATTCGAATGAAAACCCAACGCATGCAGAGGGAATACAGAGGCGGAAATCGCTCTCATGTTTAAAGCCAAGGTATCAAGATCAAAATAAGCATCGGCTCTAAAACGAACATCCTCGTTAATTACATCATAATGAAATGAATAACTAAAATCAATATTCCTAGCAATTAATAAATGTTTACTTTGGCTTGGCGTTAAAATACTGACTATCAAAATTGCAGTTTCAAGGTGGTTAAATTTCGGAAGATCTTCAACTCGGCTTTTGTTACCGTGTATTCTGAACCAAATATACCCTTCGGTACCATATCCGCCTATCTCAACGTCAGACGCTTCTTTTTCAATCATTAATGTTAGGATATAGTTGAGAAGTTTATGAAGAATTAACTTATGTTCAGCAGACATTTCCTCCACTAAATTAACAACAAAACTGATCTTTTCAGAACCAATTATTGATTTTGGTATTTTCTGAACATACTTTGCTAAAATTATTTTTGCTTCGGTCACTTAGAATTCCCGATCTTGGTGAGAAATTCTTCAATTGCTAAATTGAATTTAATAAAAAAAAATCAAAAAGTTAAAAATTTTTACTCATCCATTGTTCCGGCAAGAACTTCTTGCAATGAAGTTAGCCCTTCTTTTACCTTCTCTAACCCGGATTCTCTCAATGACAATGTACCGTCTTTCTTCGATTGTTGTCTCACAGCATCTTCGTCAACTTCCTCTCCCGCACGTACAATAAGCTCTCTTATTTCTTTAGTAAAATAAAGCGCTTCATGAATAGCCATTCTACCTTTGTAACCGGAATTATTGCACTTTTCACATCCTACCGGTTCATAAATTTCATAATTTGCCCATTCATCTATATTGATACCGGCTCTTTTAGCAACTTTTTCATTTATTGCCTCAACTTTTCGTTTACAGTTATCACACAACTTTCTAACAAGACGCTGTGCTACAATTATATTAATTGCATAGGCGATCAAAAATGGCTCAATCCCCATCTTATAAAGTCTTGCTACAGCACTTGGCGCATCATTAGTATGAAGTGTTGAAAACGTCAAGTGACCGGTATTAGCAAGCTTAATAGCAGTTTCAGCAGTTTCTTTATCACGCATTTCTCCTACCAGAACAATATCAGGGTCATGTCTTAATATTGATCTTATAGCCTGTTCAAAATTCATTCTGTAACTAATTTTTAACTGGCGGGCGCCTTCTATAACATATTCAACAGGATCTTCAACGGTTAAAACATTTTTAGTCGGATCAATCACTTGATAAAGGGCAGCAACAAGAGTTGTACTTTTACCACTTCCTGTCGGTCCAGTTAAAATCACCATTCCCTGCGGTTGACTAATGGATTTTTGAAAAGCTTCATTTGCATATCCAACTAATCCTAATTTACCAAGATCCCTGATCACCTTTCTATCATCAAGTATTCTTATTACTATACTTTCGTACTTATTCTTTAATTCAATACCTACCATCGGCAGTACAGAAACTCTATATCGAATAATAGTATTATCTATAGGTCTCTGAATAAATCCGTCTTGTGCTTTTTCTCTTTCAAAGCGGTCAAGTCCTTTGGCTCTGTCTTTTATTACAGCCATAACAGCTTCCGGTTGAACATTTTCTTGAGTATACCAGAGCGATAGCTTACCATCAATTCTAAAATGAATTTCTGTTCTCTTACCGCTTTTAGGAATAATATGGATATCACTCACACCTCTTCTTACGCCTTCAATTAATGCAGCTTCTATTAAGTTAACAAGCGCGCTTTTATTTATCTCTGCATCCAGTTCTTCTTCATCAACATTTGCTTCATCGGTATCAATCGAAATTTCTTCGTCAGCTTCTTCAATAAGTTTTAAAAATTCATTCTGGGGAGGAGCAATAATTTCAATTAGATTATCATAATCTTTTTTCTTCAAAAAATTTATTTCAAATTTTTTTACATTAAGATTATAAACTATTTTCGCAATGGCTTTATCTGTGGGATCAACAGCACCTAAAACAATTTTATCCCGTAATTTATCATAGCTGTATGGCAAAATTTTATGAAGCAATAATTGATTGCGGACATCATCGCCCCTTAAGTTTAGAAGTTTTTTTATCTCCTCAATTCTTTCTTCCGGCAACTCACTTACCCGAATGTTCAGTTCTTTAAAAGCATATAGTACCGCAACTTCTTTGAAAATTGTGTCGTGATCGAAATTAAGTTCTTGAACTAAAATTTGTGCAAGATTTCGTCTTTCCTTAGTTTGGTCCTCTTGTTTTAATACCAATGCTTTTTCAAGTATATCATCATCTATTATCCCCTTTTTAAGTAAGAGATAACCTATTTTGTCAGTAATTTCCAGTTGAGAATCAAGCATTTTTATTTCCTTTTATTAATTCGTTATTGATGGGTTTGATGGATTTATTGTCGCTGTTTCTGCTGAAACCAATGTCAATCCGATCATTACAATCATTATTACCATTGCTATCACAACTTGAATTAATTCAATTACGTTTTTTAATCTGAATACAGTTTCACTTTCATAATAGTTTGCTAACTGCAGAGTCGTATTCTTTATTGTTCCGGTTTCCTCACCAGAGTGAAAACGAGAAAGCGCTGTCTCTGTGAATACACCGGCAGCAGCAAAAGATTCAGATATTCCGGCACCTTTTTTTATCATCATAGGAATTGCAATGGTTTTTATTTGATGTTCAAAATACGAATTATCTGTTGCTTCAGCTGCTATTCTAATCGGTTCAATACTTTCAGCCGAACCGCTGTATAAAGTATAAAATACACGACAGAACACTTCGATATATGTTTTATGGATCAGTGAACCAATAATTGGTATTTTCATGATCCACTTATCGAGAAAAAGCCTTCCCTTTTTAATCTTTTTCATTTGCCATAACACAACTAAAGGCGCTGCCGCTACTATCGTAACCAACAGCCAATTACCCATTAAAAAGTTACTGAATGCCAGTGTGGCGGCAGTCATTGGTGGCAAGGGAATATCAAATTTTAAGAATAACTTTGCGGTTTCCGGGAAAATATATCCGACATAAAATAGAACCGCTATAAACAGGACAAAAAGAGTTATCATAGGCGTAATGAGAGCGCTTCTCAGATCTTTACGGAACTGCATTCTTCTTTCGAGAAATTTTGCTGTAGCTTTATAAATTTCTGTCATATTACCGCTTTTGGCTGCTAAGCCAAGCATATAGGCCGTAAATTTACCAAAAATGTGTTCATACCTTACAAATGTTGTTTGACTATCAGCTCCCCTTTTAAGGTCATTATTAATTTGTTTTAACGTTTCTCTTAAAGTTTTATTTTCAAGATCATTGATCAGCAATGTCATAATTTCACTGTATGGAAGCTTTTGCTCAAGCAGCTCAGCACTTATTTTTACATATGATAATATTTCCTGATCAGGGGGTTTAGGACTCCATTCAAACAAATATTTATTTACCGAAACTACTTGATACCCCATTTTTGTAAGAGCGGTTTTAACTTCTTCTTTAGTAAAAGCTCTCTGTTCACCTTTCTGTACGGGTTCGTTTCCTCTTTTAATTTTATAAACAAAAGTGGCTTTCTTTTCGATTGATTTTAGCTTCAGCTTATGCTTCTTAAGTATTTGTAAAATTTGTTTTTTCCCATCTCTATAAGTGGGAGCAGACATTCCGCCAATAACAATTTGCCCATTGGGTCTAATAGCATTAAATCTTAGTTCAATCATATTTGGTAAGTTCCTATCAAAAAAATACTTTTTTAATCAAAATTTCAAACTATTTGCTTCATAATAACAAAAATTAGGCCATAATAAAACATAAGTGAAAGATTATTTTGGGATTGTTATTTCAAACATGAGGTTAATAAATACTAGAAATTAATTATATATTTTCTTTGAATTTAGGCTTAAATATGATATGATTTATAAAGAAAATATTTTTTATTAAAACACTTAAAAACCTTATTGATGCTTATCAACAATTAAGAATAATTTTCATTTGTAGGTAATAATTACTTTTAGGGTTCGGTTTGTCCTTCTTATACCTAAGTTTATAGAGGAAAATTGAGAAAACAAAACACATTAAAGATAGTAACGTTAAGAATTTTAAAACTCAGCATACCCTATAGTATAACAAAGGCTGGATCACAGAGTTGTGCAAAAAAGACACAAAGACTAATGAGAAAAAACGAATGTAACGTGGGTTACTAGCCTGTGCTACACGATACAATTACGAAATGATACAACGGCTATAAAGGTAGCGCTTTGAAAATTAAGACAAAAATTATGTCATTGAATCGTCTATGAGACTCATTGGAAAGATTTTATTGTTGTTATTCAGCTATAAATGTAAGTTTACCTTCATATTTAATGTTCATTAAATATTGATAAGACAAAAAGGCTGATAAGCATTTTCAGTTTATCCGCCTTTTATGAAAAGTAATGTCTTTTTAGTTATTGACTTTGGAAGTGAAACTTGTTGGAGTTACTGTCATTGTAACTTTAACAGGTGAACCCCCACTCGATTCAGTGCCTGTTCCAACGAGTACAACAGTTGCTGCATTTACTGTAGCAGTATAAGTACCATTTGCTGTTGTATCTAATTGTGCAGGAATTGTCCAAGCAGTTCCTCCCTTTGACGCGTTAAATGCATTTCCACCACCAGCCATTGCTACCGGTTTCCTATAATGCTGCTGTGCCATAGTTGCTAAGTTTGTTAGATCAGATATAACTGCATTTCTGTTTGCTTCTATTGCGCTTGCAGTAAATACATTAATACCTACAACGACTGCTATACCGACTATAATTACTCCAAGTACGATTAGTAAAAGTTGTTGTTGTCCCATTTTGTTACTCCTTAGATTTGTTATTAAATATTAGTTAGTTTTTAAGAAAAAAATCTCTTTATTTATTATTTTAATTTATTATTTGCACTACATAATTATTTGGTGTTATCAACATATGTACCTCTACTGAATCACCACCAGCAACAATTTCATTCCCGACTCCTATTAAAACAACCTGCTGATCTGATACATTTGCTCTGTAACTTCCATTTGCTGTTGATCTTAATGTTGTAGGTATTTCCCAATTTATAAATTTTCTTTCTCCACCACCGTAAACACTTGGGGTTTTATAATACTGTTGTGCCATTCCTCCAAGATGTAATAGTTCATTTTTTACACTATCTCTTTTGGATTCAGCCGCACTAGCACTAAAGACATTAATCCCAACAACAATTGCAATGCCGACAATAATTATACTTAGCAAGATCAATAAAAGTTGCTGTTGTCCCAAAATTTTCCTCTGTCATAATTTTTTTATTCCAGCTGAAATCAATAAATTCCGCTCCTTCTAAATGACAATTTGTGTGCCAGTTTGAATTAGAATTGACTAAACCTTCAAAAATTGTTTAAACAAAGGGTTTCTTAAATTAAAAGAATAAGTATCTAGTTTTTGCGTTATAGAATAGAAGTTGAAAAATTTCGGTAAATACCGGAAATGACATGTAGGTTTTACAATCCTAATTTTTGATGCGGTAATTTGTACGTGCAATGTTTACCGAATGAGTAGAATTTACTTGTAATAATAGAGACCGAAGAAATAGTAAAATTAAACAATCTGAATAGCAAGTATTTGGTTATTTTACGTTATTACCATATGATTTAGATACAAAATCGTAGCGTGAATCGCTGATTCGCTCTTGTTGATATATCGAAATTTAAAATATTCATGGGAAACAATTGATAAGTGTTTCTAAATACAGTCTTGAAGTATTGAAAATAATCTTGCATTTCAAAAAAAACGATTTCCCAAATGGGCAGGTATGCGAATCGCTTTACATGAAAACAGCTCTATCTAACTTTAATATGTAACTCTTTTAACTGAGTTTCATCAACAGAAGATGGAGATTCATCCATTAATGACATACCGCTTGAGGTTTTTGGGAACGCAATTACATCTCTAATTGAATGATCCCCGGCAAAAAGCATTGCAAGTCTGTCAAATCCAAACGCTATTCCACCATGAGGTGGAGCGCCGTACTTAAATGCATTCATAAGAAACCCAAATTTAACATTAGCTTCTTCTTTCGATATACCTAAAGCATCAAACATTTTGGATTGAAGTTCGGAATCATGAATTCTGATACTCCCACCTGCAATTTCATTTCCGTTCAAAACAAGATCGTATGCTCTAGCTGAAACTTTTCCCGGATCTGAATCCAATAAATCAATTTCATCAAGATTAGGAGAAGTAAACGGATGATGCATTGCGTAGTATCTTTTTGTTTCTTCATCCCATTCTAACAGCGGAAATTCTGTAACCCAAAACAATGAAGGTTTCTCGTTTTCTTTGATCAGCTCCAATCTTCTCGCCATTTCCAGTCTTAATGAGCCCATATATGACAGTGATTTGAGTTTCGGTCCGGAAATCATAAACACTAGATCGCCAGGTTCTGCATTTAAATTCTCAATTATGCCTTGTTTTTCAGCATCACTCATAAATTTGGCTACAGGCGCTTCTAAACCGTCTTCTTTAACTCTCATCCATATCAATCCGCCCGCACCAAGCTGTTTAACATAGTTTGTAAGCACATCTAACTGATTTCGAGTATAATCACCGCATCCTTTGGCTAAAAGTCCTGTAATTATACCGTTTTTATCCAAAGTGTCTTTGAAAACTCTGAATTCTGAATTTTCGAAAACATGATTTAACGTCACCATTTCAAGACCAAATCGCAGATCAGGTTTATCACTTCCATATTTTTCCATAGCTTCATTAAAGCTTAATCTCGGTAGTGGAAGGTCAATATCAATACCTTTGATCTCTTTGAATAATTTTTTCATGAGACCTTCTACCATCTCAAAAATATCTTCTTGGTCAACAAAGGACATTTCAACGTCTATTTGAGTAAATTCAGGCTGACGGTCTGCACGTAAGTCCTCATCTCTAAAGCACTTAACAATTTGAAAGTACTTATCAAATCCGGAAACCATCAAAAGCTGCTTGTATGTCTGCGGCGATTGAGGAAGTGCATAGAATTTCCCCCTGTGAATTCTGCTCGGTACAAGAAAATCACGGGCGCCTTCCGGAGTAGATTTCATCAAAACCGGAGTTTCTATTTCAACAAAACTATTCTGATCAAAATAATTGCGTACTGCCTGATACATTTTATGACGAAGAAGCATATTCTTCTGCATTTTTCCACGTCGTAAATCCAAATATCTATACTTCAATCTAATATCTTCGTTAACGTCGGCATCGTCCTGAATAGGGAACGGTGGAGTTTCAGCTTTATTAAGAACAATAAGTTTATCAACCATTATGTCTATAAATCCGGTTGGAATTTTTGTGTTTTCTGTATCAGCGGGACGTTTTCTTACCGTTCCTTCAACTGCAATTACAAATTCATTCCTAAGATCTTTTCCTATTTCATGCGCTTCGGCGTTATATGTAGGTTCAAAAACTATTTGTGTTATTCCATATCTGTCTCTTAGATCAATAAATATTACACCGCCTAAGTCTCTTCTTGTATCAACCCAGCCGTTTAGAATAACTTTTTCATTAATGTTCGATTCTCTTAATTCGCCGCAAGTATGTGTTCTTCTTTTAAATTTCATTAAATGTATCAATTTGTTAAAAAATCAAGGGACAAAAATAATGAATATTGTTTCCTATTCAAAGAATTATTAACTATTTAATGAGTATTGTTTAATATTTTCGAATATTTATTCATTCATCATTAAAAATTAAACCGATATCATTGCTATATTGAAGTCAAAATAATTTCGTATCTGTCATTTCAGTAATAATGAAAGCAACAAATTGAAGTATAGGATTAAAATAATCACGGGAAATATAAAATCCGGTAAAACAACCTACCTGCAAGAATTACTATCTTCACTCGAAAATGTTGCCGGTGTGATTCAAGTTGCAGAGGGAAACAGACGATTTTTTGTGGATCTTTTGTCAGGCGAAAAAATAGAACTAACATCGCAAAATAAAAGTTCAGATACATTTAAAATAGGGAATTTCATTTTTAGGAAACCCGCTTTCATCTGGGCAAAAGAAAAGCTAAGAGATGCACTGAAAAGCAAACATAAAATTATTGCTATAGATGAATTCGGCTTGCTTGAATTACATAACGAGGGACTTGAGCCGGTATTCAGTGAAACCATTAATAAAGTAAAATCAACTACTGATCTGAAATTAATAATAATTATACGAGAATCATTGTTGAAAGATTT
Source organism: Chlorobiota bacterium (assembly GCA_013151565.1). Classification (GTDB taxonomy): domain Bacteria; phylum Bacteroidota; class Ignavibacteria; order Ignavibacteriales; family Melioribacteraceae; genus SZUA-22. The sequence continues at coordinate 6,070 of JAADIB010000380.1, read as the reverse complement.
TCTAAAAAAATTTGATCTGAATGAGAATGAAGTAGAAATTGAAGTAATTAAAAAAGATGTTAGTCAATAGCTTTTAAGTGGTTTATCCTTTTTATCTCTCCGGCAATAACCATTATATCATTATCTTGAAAAATATAATCCGGTTTTGGTACTACTCTTATTTGGTATCTCTTCTTTTTTGAGGATTTAATTGAAAGCACGTTAACATCATACTTAGCACGTATATTAAGCTCTCTTATAGATTTACCGATAAACGATTTAGGTACTTTGAATTCGGCAACAGAGTATCCCTCAAGAAACTGAACATTCTTTTCAGCTTCCTTCATCGAAATGCTGCTGGCTAGATTAGAAGTGATCTCGATTCTGTTAATTTCCTTCTGGTATGCATCCTGAATATCTTTGCCCCAGATCATCCCAATTACTTTTTTGGAGTTTAAATTATCCACAACGGGCAAACCTTCCAAATGATATTTATTCATTTTCTCAAGAGCAGTAAAACAATTATCATCCAAAAGTAACGGTTCGAACTCTTTATTGACCAAGTCCCCGGCTATAAGAAGTGTACTTAAAGAATCTCTTTCAAATAAAAAATCCTTCAAATCATTTATTGATATTATCCCGATTATTGCTCCCTTATTATCGACCACCGGATATTCCGGATCTTTCCTGCTAAGAACAAAATTTACAACCTGAGTAAAATTCTCGGAAACATTAATACTTTCAAATTTACTGTGATAAACATCTTCAACAGGTATAGATTCTATTACATTCGTTTCAGCTCCCTCCTTGATATTGATGCCTCTCAATAAGAGTTTTAAAGTATAGATTGATTCACGTGACAAGTAGGACGAAAGAATCATACTAACTATTGATGTTATCATTAACGGGAGAATAATTTCATAATCATATGTTAACTCAAAGACAATAATTATTGCAGTTATCGGAGCACGAGTCGTTCCCGCTACAAGTCCTCCCATTGCAACTAATGCATATGCACCGGGACCTGCGGTGATAGTTGGGAAAAGATCATGGACAAAACTGCCGAAGAAAAATCCAAGCATAGCTCCCATAAAAAGAGACGGGGCAAAGATACCTCCCGAACCGCCTGAGCCCAAAGTCAATGAAGTGGCAAATATTTTCACAAAAACCAATATAAGTGCAAAATACCAGACCATGTTTCCGTCCAGCGCTTCATTAATTGAATCATACCCTACACCCATAATTTCCGGGAATACTAAAGCTATAACTCCAATAGCTAAACCGCCAACTACCGGTTTTAAATACTCCGGGATATGAAATTTATTGTCGAAATAGTCTTCTGAAAAATATAGCGCCTTAATAAACAGAAATGATACTAATCCGCAGAGCGCACCAAGAACAAAATAAAAACCTATTTCATAGGGGCTGGCATATTCATAAGCATGGACATTAAATGCGGCAAGGTTTCCCTCAAAACTATGAGATATTACTGTTGCCATAACTGAAGAGATCACAATCGGAGAAAATTGTGCTACCGCAAAATCCATTAGAATAATTTCAACTGCGAAAAGTGCGCCGGCAATTGGGGCGTTAAATGCAGCGGCAATTCCCGCCGCAGCGCCGCAGCCTACAAGAGTTTTAAGTTTTTTGCTCGGAATTTTTATAAACTGTCCAACTGTTGAACCAATGCTCGAACCGATTTGAATGATCGGTCCTTCTCTTCCCACAGACCCGCCGGTTCCGATCGATATTGCTGAAGCCAAAGCTTTTATCAATGCTACTCTTGGACGAATCCTGCCCCCGTTAAGCAGAATAGCCTGCATAACTTCAGGCACACCATGTCCTTTAGCTTCAGGGGCAAAGAAATAAATTAAAGGTCCAACTATTAACCCGCCAATTGCAGGTACTAATAATATAATGTACCATGGGGTATTCATTATATTTTCAAGTATGTTACCGTCACCTGGGAATGATAATAACGAAAACTCTTCAATCATAAATCTAATACCCACTGCGGAATAACCTGCTATCACTCCGATTATTATTGCAATAATTATTATAAATGTGTGTTCGGTGAGTCGGGCTTTGTCAAAAAAATCACTGGTTCTTTGAGAAAAAGCTGAATAATTATTTTTAAATGATTTTGACAAAAATTGAACTTCCGTAATTTATATAGTATTCGTTATTCTTTAATTTACTAAAATAGAACTAAATTCTAATGCAATCAAATTTGAATTGTTATTTTATTCAATGAAACATACCTTTGAATATTAATTTTAATTCTCTGTGATAAGATGAAAAAAGTTTTACTTATAATCATTACACTTCTGGTTTTTAATCAGGATTACTTCGCCCAAGATCAAAAATTTGATTCATTAATAACTGCGGGTATTGACCAGATCTATAGTATTAAGTTTGACCAGGCAAGGTCAACATTCGCACTGGTTAAAAGGAATTATCCACAGCATCCGGCAGGTAATTTTTTTACTGCAATGATAACCTGGTGGCAAATTCTTCTTGATCTCGAAAATGAAGAATTTGATGATCTCTTTGAAGATCAACTGGAAATAGTTATTGATCAGTGCGATGATATTTTAGATAATGATCCTAAAAACGTAGATGCATATTTTTTCAAAGGCGGTTCTTTGGGATTCAGAGGAAGACTTTATTCGATAAGGGGAGATTGGCTCGATGCTGCCGCAGACGGTAAAGATGCTCTTCCCCTTGTCTTTGCTGCTTATGAGCTTGATTCAACAAATGTTGATGTAAAATTGGGTTTTGGCATCTATGATTATTTCGCCGCAGTAATCCCGGAAAAATATCCGATGGTTCAGCCGTTAATGTTTTTCTTCCCGGAAGGAAACAAGGAAAAGGGGATCGAAGAGCTAAAGACTGTTGCTGAAAAAGGCAAGTATGCCAAATATGAAGCTCAATATTTTTTAATGACTTTAAATTATTCTTTTGAAAGAAATGATAAAGAATGTTTTAAGTACGCAAAAATGCTCAGCGATAAATTTCCTGATAATCCTCGCTTTCAAAGTTTCCTCGGAAGGATAAATGTGCGCATGAATAATTTGCCTAGAGCAGTTGAAATTTTTAGAGATGTTTTAAATAAAGCAGATAGAAACTTAACCGGATATAATGACAAAGTTAAAAGGGAAGCACATTATTATATTGGGCTGAATTATATGAGATCCGACAGTTTAGATTTGGCGCTTCAGCATTTCAAGGAGTGTGAGCAAATTTCGAGGAAAGTTGATGACGATGAAGAATCAGGATTTTTAATTAATGCGATTCTCTATTTGGGTGAAATATACGATTTGAAAGGTGAAAGAAACAAGGCGATTCAAAATTATGAAGAAGTACTTGATTTTAGAGAATTCGGAAATTCACACGATAGAGCGGAAGAGTATTTAGAAAAGCCATATAAACAATAGGCTAGAAAACTGCCGCAATGCCAATTCTGTGTAAAGCTCCAATTGATCCCATCGAACTAAAAGCATAATTGAATTTATAGCTGCTCAAATTTACTCCCAAACCAAAACTAAATCCTGCTAAGCCCGATGATGCGCCGACCTTTTGCTGTTTTCTTCTGTTGTTGTCATATCCAAACCGAAGTTGGATAACTTTGCTTAAAGTAAATTCGACTCCGGCATTAATATAGTCGAACCTGTTATCATCATTCAATCTGGTAAATGCAAAGAAAATTTCAAGTGGTGTATGCTCCAGCTTTTTAGATAATCCAAACTGAATCGAGGTAGGAAGATCTTCCTTAGTATAAGAATAGTATGTCAGCTGACTGCCTAAATTTAAAACTGAGAAACCAAAATTCCAGCCTTTCTTAGGTATTAAATATTGCAGACCTATATCACCGGCAAGACCCATAGATGAATATTCATCAATACTGGAGTATATGAATTTTAAATTAACTCCATAATAAAAATTTTCCGCAAGTGAATTTGCATAGCCGATAAGCATCGAAAGATCACCTGCACTAAAATTACCGGTTTTATTTCCATATTCATCTGCTTTATCAAAACTACCGTAACTTATATATTGAATAGCAGCACCAAATCTTCCTAAACCACCAATTTCAAATGTGGATGAAAGACTTGCAGAGTTTATGTCCATCAAATGTTTAACGAACGAAAAAGAGACTGGAGTTTTTTCAATCGTCTTAAACCCGGCGGGATTATAAAAAATCACATCTGGATCATTTGCATTAGACACATACGTGCCGCCTAATGCAGCTGCTCTAGGACTCATTTCAATTCGCAAGAAATCATAGGTTGTCTGTGCAATCAGATGCGATGCACCTAAGAGAGTTAATAAAACAATAACCGATACTTTTTTCATAAAACCCTAAAATTTAAATACGAGTTTAAACATTATATAAAAAAATGGCAATGTTTGCGATCTTTTTCAGTTTCAATATTTAAGTTACCAAAAGTTCTAATTCATGAACAAGTGAAAAATTGAGAACATTTTATTATTTGTAAGCAAAAAGCTTTGCAGTACATCTCATAAATAAATTCAATAAATTTGATAATAGTAAATTTGAATTATATCCCAATATTAAAATGCCCTTAAAAAAACTCTCTTTTTCAAAACAGTCAATTGTTTATTTATTAATAGTTACAGTTATACTGTTTTTAATCGGAAGTATTCTTTTCTTCGATTCTCAAACTATTTTTACCGAGCAATTAATTTCTTCAACTGTGCATGAAATTGAAAAAGAGATGAATAATTATTTGAATCCGGTTTCCAAATCCCTCCAGAAAATTAGGGAAGACGGAACAACCGATAAAATCAATATTAATAGTGAGCCTTCCCTTAACAAGTATTTTATCCCTTTATTAAAGTCATCTAAAAATATCTCCTCAGTTAAATTCTTTGATAATTCCGGTCATCAATATTTATTGTATAAAGAGAATAAAACATTTGTATCAACATTTCGGATAGAAAAAACATTCAACAATGAAGTTGTTTGGAAAAGATGGAAAGATGTTAATAAACAGATAAGCGAATGGAAACAAAATATTGAAAAAGATCCGATCAGGCAAAACTGGGCAAATTATTTTCGTTCACAAACTAAATCCGACAGTGTTTACTGGCTTAAAGGAAGAGGTTTAGGTGATGTTTCAAGTGAAGAAATTACAGCTATTTCGTTTGGTAAAATTAATCAGACCGATACAATATTCGGTTGTGGAATTGGGGTTAAAATTGACGACATGGTTTCCTCGCTGCCTGAATTAAAACTTTACTCTAATCCTAAAATATTTTTACTTAACAGCAGAAATCATATAATACCCATTTCAATAGACTATAGCACAAAGAAAGAAGAACTTGAATTGGAACTTACTATTGATAAATTATCCGATTCATTGGTCGTTTCATTTTTATCAACATGGAAAAACCTAGGAAGTGATTCTACATCTTTTACGCTTGATTATAATAATGATATTTGGTGGGGTCAAGTGATCCCATTTGAAATTAGTAAAAGTAACTTAAAATTGGCTGTTGTCGTTTCCGAAAGTCAACTGATCTTTGCTTATCTTTTCAACACTTATGTAGTTGCAGCAATTCTAATTATAATATTAATAATTATTACAATAGTTTTTTTCAGAAGAAGGGCAAAAAAAATTAAACCCGGTGAAAGATTAACAGAGTCAGAATTAAAACAATTGCTTGAAGAAGGAGAATCAAAATTTTTTGAGCTAAAGTCGTCGCTAAGGTGGGACTACCGGGAAGAGAAAGTAAACAAAAAGTTGGAGGAAGTGATTATTAAATCAATTTCAGCATTTAATAATTCCGAGGGCGGTTATTTGGTTATCGGTATTGACGATGATAAAAACATATTAGGGCTTGACAACGATTACGCTTCCCTCAAAAAGAACGATGCCGATTATTTTGAACTTCACTTAAGAAACTTGATCGGTTCGGCTTTTACTGTCCGCTATTCTGCAAGGAAGATCAATATTAATTTTATTACAATAGATAATAAAGAGATCTGTGTGATCAAAATTGAGAAAGGCGAATATCCGCTTTTCTTAAAGACGACAGATAAAAACGGCAAACAGATTGAAAAGTT
>JAADIB010000224.1 GCA_013151565.1 Chlorobiota bacterium | reverse complement strand
TCAAATACATCGAGTATTGGATTCCACATTTCAGCAAAATACTTGAATCCTTCATCAATTGTTTCGGGTGAAACAGGCGGAAAGCTATAGAACATGTGCCAGATTGAAGATCCTGTGAATCCGTTAACAATATCAATACCTAAATTCTGAGCGGCGCGTGCTGTATTTTTCATTGCTTCTACAGCCCACTCACGTTTCTTCTCAGCATTACCGGCACAATCCTTTGGCGCGAATATATCAGAACGGCTGTCATTATTCGGATCACAAACCAACTGACCTGCTAAGTGATTACTGATGGAAAATAATTTTAATCCATGTTTATCTAATATTTCTAATTGCTGTTCGCAGTAGCCTTTATCTGTAGCTGCTCTGTCAACATCCATATGATCACCCCAGCAGGCAAGTTCTAAACCGTCGTATCCCCAGCTAGAGGTTTTTTCAGCTAAAACTTTTAGTGGAAGATCTGCCCACTGTCCGGTAGTTAATGTAATTGGTCTAGCCATTATTTAATCCTCTCTATTACTTAAATTGAAGTCCATTTTTCATTATTTGTAGTATTCTTAATTACAGCATTGATAAATTTCATACCTCTAACACCATCATCAACATTAGGAAAATCAAGAATTAGCTCATCAGGTTCTTGACCAGATTCAATGGCAAGAATAGTATCACCGAAATTATTGTAGATGTTAGCAATCGCTTCCAGTAATGCTTCAGGATGACCCGAAGGTAATCTTGATCCGCGTGCTGCTGCTTCACTCACTTTGCCGATATATTCGTTTCCTCTTTTCCAAACTTGCATCGGATTGTCAGCATCTCTAACACTCAAAAAGTTTGGTTCTTCCTGATGCCATTCCAAGCTTTTCTTAGTGCCGTAAATCCAAATAGCGAGATTATTTTCTTCCCCGATAGAAATTTGACTGCAGAAGAGAACACCTTTGGCGCCGCTGTTAAATCTCAATAATACATTTGCGTCATCGTCAACCGGACGGTCTTCAATGAAAGAAGTAATATCAGCGCTTATTTCGGTAATTCTTAATCCGGTAAAATACTCCGCAAGATTTGCAGCGTGAATACCGATATCGCCAATGCTTCCGCCAGCACCGGTTTGTTTCGGATCTGTTCTCCAAGTAGCCTGCATCTGACCGGTTTTTTCAAGCGGTGTAGAAAGCCAGCCTTGAGGATACTGGACAACAATTTTACGAATATCGCCGAGTTCCCCTTTTTTAATTAGATCTCTACCGAGTTTAGCCATTGGATAGCCGGTGTATGTATGCATTAACCCGAAAACCTTTCCCGTTTCCTTAACCAAACTTTCCAACTCAAGAGCTTCTTCTACACTTATTGTCATTGGCTTTTCGCACATTACATGGAACCCGGCTTTAAGAAAATCACGAGCCATTGGGAAGTGCCAATTATTCGGAGTTGTGATCGATACGAAATCAATTCTCTCATCTTCGTTTAATAAAAGTTCTCCCTCAATCATTTTTGTATAGTTATCGTAAACTCTTGAAGGGTCTAAGTGCAGTTCGATTCCTGTTTGCTTCGATTTCTCTGGGTTAATATCAAATGCGCCTGCTACAATATCTATATCGCCGTCAATCCGTACTGCCTTACGATGAACATCATAAATGCTCCTGGTCCTCCTCCGACCATTCCCATCTTCAATTTCTTTTTCAATTATTCCTCCTTAATATCTTGCCTTAAAATAATCCATAAAAATTAATAAATCTCCCCGCCGTAAGCGGCGGGGAATTCATCCCTTGTCCGCCTTTGGTGGATTAAACAGTAAAAATAAAGGTGGTCAAAAAAGTAAAACCACACCCTCTATAAGATTTTTATTCTATTGTTTCAGCTTTATAACCGCCGCGCCTTCTATCTCTGAGGTACATCACTCCAAAAATTATAGCAAGGATTATAGAAAGCGGTGCAACTCTTCTGAATGATATTTTACCTCCGTAGTTTTCAGCAGGCCCTAAAATCTTTTTTGCTTCCTTCGATGCCTCTGCACTAGGATTAACTGCCATTGCACTGCGCAAAGCGTTTGCCGTTGCATATTTAGGTAATGTACCATACGTTTGAACAGAATCAAGAATCTCTTGAGCCGCATTAATTGCGTTGTCATAATCCTCAGCAGTTTTATCCCCTTTCTCCATTCTTAATTCCGGGAAAGTATCAACAATATGCTCAAGGACAATAGTTGTTTCTTTAACCGGAAGTTTTTCATGTAGATGGTTATCTGCAACACTTCCCATTATAGGAGACGTTACCAAACCTACGATTATTGTACCTACGCCTCCGACTAATGCTAAAGCCAATGCACCACCTTTAGGGATACGTTCAGAAGTAACACCAAGCATAGTTGGCCAGAAATAAGAAACACCAAGTGCAAAAACTGTTCCGGCTGCAATAGCCATAACCAATGAGTTCGTATAACTTAACCACAATAAACCAATTCCACTGACGATTGCAGAAGATAGTAATATTCCTGTTGGAGAAAGCTTATGCACAATTGCACCTGCTTTATATCGCATAATAGCCATCAATAAATTGATCCAGACCAATACTAAAATACCTGGAATGCCGGCTGATTCAAGTACTGCAGGTATCCATCTGTTCGGACCTAATTCAATTGATGCAGTCATCATCATTGCAATAACGAGAACCCAAAATAATGGTCGGAGTAAAGTGCTCTTTATCATATCTTTCCCGCTGACACCCGATTGAAGTCTTTCTGTTGCCGGGAATTTTTGTCCTAAGAATAAAAATCCGTATGTAATAGTCGGAAGCAGAATTACCAAAAGCTTAATCTGATAACTTGATATTCCGATACTATCCAAACCGAAAGAGATAAGCCCGCCGATTACAATACCACCGGGAAACCAGACATGGAATTTATTCAGCATTTCGGTCTTGTTATCAGGGAATAGTGTTGCTATTAAAGGGTTAGCTGCTGCTTCAACAAGCCCGTTGCCCATAGCCAAAACTAATGCGCCGATAAAGAGCATGGTGAATCCATCAGCGAATATCATTATAATAACACCGACGAAATGACCTAAGAAAGCAAGGCGGAATAGAAATTTCATTCCTAATACATCACAGAGAGGACCGAAGATAAATATAGTAATTGAAAATCCCCATAACGCTGCACCGCCGATCCAGCCAACCTCCGCATTTGTTAATACGAAGATTTCCTTCAGCGGTCCCATAATTGCACCGATAATTGCAAACGTTACAGACGTTGCAATCAATGCAAAATTGCTGCCCATGAATAATCTGCTAATATTTACACTACCAAGATTTTGAGCTTTATCCATATTATGATCTCCATAAAATTAATTCATATGTTTTTATTTAATCAGAATGAACTACTATAAGCTCCATCCATCGGCATATTCTCTAATCAAATAATCATTAGCTTCGGGTAAATTAGTAAACTCACCTTTTTCTCCGTCCCAATCAAGCACTGTATATTTCGGAGCCATACGTATAGCAATGTTACCGAGCATCATGGTTTCAACAAGTCTTGATGCATATTCAAAATTAGAAGTTGCCTGAACATTATTCTTAATAGCTTCGAGCCATTCCTGATGAATACCAGGTGAACGTTTTATAGTTTTCGGAGGTTGTTTATATTCTTTCATTTTTGTTTCAGGGATAATGCGTGGACCTCTACCGTAAGTTCCGCACATGATCTTACCTTTGGAACCATAATATAAAACACCGCCGTCACTATCGCCCATTCTACGACCCGGTTCTAATTCTTCCGGTCTTGAAGGCATCATACCGCCATCGTACCAGGTTAATTCAACCGGAGGTTTACCATTCCTTTCGGGAAATTGATAACGAATTACTTCAGCAACCGGCCAGCTTTCACCGTTAAACTTAGTGCTGCTAGCTTCTACCGTTACCGGGTAACGGAGGTCTAAATTCTCGTAAGGAACATCAAAAATATGAGCGCCCATATCACCAAGTGCACCGGTACCGAAATCACACCAGGCTCTCCAACTCCAAGGCATATAATCAGGATGATAAGGACGGTAAGGCGCTGGTCCTAACCATAAATTCCAATCGACACTTGGAGGAACCGAAGGAATTTCAGTCGGTCTGTCCATTCCGGTTTTCCATACAGGTCTGTTTGTCCAGCAGGCAACTTTATCAACCTCGCCAATAGCTCCGTCTTGCAACCACTCACGGATCAAACGGATTCCTTCACCGGCATGACCTTGATTTCCCATTTGAGTAATAACACCATATTTTTTTGCAGCATCTCTGAGAATTCTAGCTTCTTTAACCGAATGAGTCAATGGTTTTTGAACGAATACATTTTTACCATGCTGCATAGCAGTCATAGCAGCCATAGCATGAGAGTGATCAGGAATACTAACAGTTACTCCATCAATCCCTTTTTCTTTGTCAAGCATAACTCGGTAGTCTTTATATCTGGGAATACTCTCTAAGGTTTCAGCAAGTTCCATATTTCCATCTTCCTTAGTTTTTTGTATTGTTTTATCAACTTGTCTATCGTCAACATCAGCAAAGGCAACAATATTAGCAGTCTGACTAATAGTTGTCATATCCGAACGACCTTTACCGCCAATACCGATTATTGCAATATTTAGTTTGTCACTCGGTGCAGTATATCCTTTTCCGCCGAGGACATCTCTTGGAACTATCGTAAAGGCTGCGCCGGTTAATGCGACACTATTTATAAATTTGCGCCTTGACATTCCGCTTTTTTCGTTTTCTTTTTTCATTTTAATTCTCCTTATATAAAAAGATTAATTTTCTAATAATTTTTTCATTCTGTCAACTATCTGGGTTGTTCCCCTTACAGTATGATAAAATACTTTCCAGCTTGTTCCCATATAGTCCCAGATCAAATCTCCATTTTCTTCCAATAATGCAAACCATTCACCTTGATCCCAATTTATCACTTTGTTAAATACAAAATCGTGAATGTTTTTATAGGCATCAAGATAGCGGCTGTCCTTGGTCAACTGATATGCATCCAGAAACCCTATAAGTGCTTCCGCCTGCTGCCAAAATTCTTTGGTCTTTTCAGTCGCCTCTCCGTTTCTTTCACCTTCAACATAGATACCTCCGTATTTCCAATCAACTCCGTTTTTGTAAGTGTGTTCATAAATTGGAATTACTCTGTCCAGACTTTCTTCACGGGGAATACCCAAAATATCTTGAGCATGCAGGTAAAGCCATGCAAGTTCTATGTTATGTCCGTATGAAGTGATATCAGTATCCTTACCATCCTCATTAAAACGATCGCGTCCCCAAACAGTATCAAGCTCAACATTCGCAATGGGTTCCCATTTATCTGTAAACATTGAAATACCGGTACCAGTCTTGGGTTCAACCATCTTATCGAATATTAGATCGATCACATCCGTCAATGCTTTTCTGTGATTTTCAGCGCCGGTCAGTTCGTACAAAGTTGTAAAAGCTTCCATCAGATGCATGTGAACGTCTAGTGATTTATGCGCTTTTATATCACCCCGGGCTTGCTTCAAATTGAAAGAACGATCGAAGTGTTCAAAATATCCGTCATGTTCTTTATCAACAACCTTTGTTTGCAAGAGGTCAAATATTCTTACGGCTTCGTCTTTGGCAAACTTATCTCCGGTAAGAAGGGCATATTCAGAAAATCCGTAGATCAGGAAAGAATGTCCATAGATGATTTTATTAACATCTTTAGGTGTTCCGTCTTCTTCAACAATCCAATAATATCCGTCATATTCTTTATCATGAAAGTGATTTTTTATGAATTCAATTCCCTGCCGGATTGCCTCCTCACCATTCTGCCAATCAAATCCAAGACGCATAGCATGCGATATTGTAAAAACAGCTCGGCATTGAGAGAGGAATGATTTCTCTGTTACATCTGTTCTGTTTCCGTCTCTATCGTAGTTTGTCTGAAAGCCGCCATACTTAGGCTCAACAGCTCTCTCCGCCCAAAAAGGAATGAGTTTTTCATTCAGGTAATTTTCTGTTTTTACCAGATACTCTTTCAATACATTTGCTTCACCCGTATCCATTACTTCTCCAAATATTTATTCAACAATTACAAATGAATTTATTTTTTACTTAGATCTTTATAAGCGAGTTCTTTGATTTCAATTGTTTGTCCAGGGTTATGACCTTGAATAGCAAAGTGACCCTTTTTGTAATCAGAGTCTGTGTATTCAGTCATCAACTGACCATTAACCCATATCTCCATTTTGTCGCCAACCATTTTAACTTTCATGGTGAACCACTCATTATCTTTGGTTATCAAGGCTTTAGCTTTTGCGGTTGGTTTACCAGGTTTCCAGAGCCAGCCTGTGTAGGCATCCTGATGATTATCGATTTGGGCTTCGTAGCCTACCGGCCAGCTGTCAGGATTATCTTTAGGAGGGTTAGCCCTAAAGTAAAGCCCGCTGTTTCCGTTATCACTTATTTTGAATGTGCCCTTAACTACAAAATCAGTTGCGACTGCATTTGTATAGATATGTCCCATCCCGCCTTTGCCTGTCATTATACCATCACGAACATCCCAAGTAGCTTTTCCACGAACAAACCAATTATCAAGGTTCTTTCCATTGAATAATGGGATCCACTCTGATTTTGTTACCTGTGAATTATTTTTAGCTTCGGTTTTTTTGTTTTGCTGACTGCATGAAATTAGCAGGGCTGCTAGTACGAAGACTAATGTCAATCTTTTCATATTTTCCTCTTCTTTTAAATTATGTAATATTTAGTTAATTAAACTTTATGATGTTGGCAGCTGAGTTCATTTGATTTTAAGCTTTATTTATCTAAAAACAGAGTAGTTTTACGAAAAAAAGAGATAGAATAATTTTTAGCATTAAAAGTGAGACAATCGTTTGCATACTCTTAGTCTAAATTAAAAAAAAATTATTATTAAGACAAATCAATAATAGATTATTATTGAATAATTATAAATTTTAAATAGATTAAAATCCAAAACCTAAAAAGGAAAGTCCTCTGAAAAGTCAACTTTCTCTTCAATTTTTTCCTCCTTCGGAGGTTCAGCTTTTACGTGAACAATATTACTTTCTACATAAATAGCTTTATAAGGAATTGTCGGGCAGGCAAATTCACAGGCTCCGCAGCCAATACATATCTTTTCATTAACTTCCGGAGCTTTAAGATTATTTTCTATTGATACCATCTTTACTGCTTTTGTGGGGCAATGCTCGGAACATGCACCACATGCGGTTTTTTGAGTGTAAACAATACAGTTATCTTTAATGAACTTAGCCTTGCCTATCTGAGTTAGTTTTTTCTTTTCCGTATCAATTGGCTCTATCGCATTGGTCGGACATACATCGCTGCAGATTATACATTCGTAATCGCAGAATCCTATTTTGTTATCCATCCTCGGCACCATCATTCCGAGAAATCCGTACTCAAGAAAAGAGGGTTGCAGCACATGAGTAGGACAAGCGCTAATGCATAATTGACAAGCTGTACAGCTATCCGTAAAATAATCAATCCCAACGGAACCAGGCGGAGTTATTGGGTTTGGTCTGAAAACGGGAATTTTATTTTTTTTGTAAACCTCAATTTTCTTTTGTGCATATGAAATTCCGGTTAATGTTAATGAGTATGAAACAAGACTTAGCAAAAATGATCTTCTATCCGGATCCTCTTTTCTCTCTTCTATCCTTTTTTCTCCGAGAAATTTTACCGGTTGAAATTCATATTTCAATCCATGTGTCGGGCAAACATCAAAACAGTTGAAACAACTAACGCATCTGGTGAAATCGATGTAGTCATTTTTTGTATCAATACATTCCGATTTACAAACCGTTTCACATACTCCGCAGCTAATACATGTATCCTTGTTAACAACAATTCTTAATAGTGAAAACTTTGATAGAAATCCTAAAAAAGCTCCAACAGGACAAAGAGTGTTACAGAAAAACCTTCCGTTCTTGTATGAAAAGAGTACTACGATAAATAGAACAGTAAGTGCAAAAATTATTGCAAAAACATCGGTGTTATTAAAAGTTAATGGTGATACGGAATAATTATCAAACATTTCCAGCACGTTAGAAATAATATTATTTATTCCGATAATAATAGGCTTAATAAGATGTGTCAATATTCTGCCATAGTTGCTGTAAGGATCCAATGAATACAGCAAGAATAAATTGCCGAATAGAAATGTAACTGCAGTGACCGTAAGAATTGAATAGCGAACCCAATTGAATGCCGGCTGGAAATCAAATCGGAGTTTTTTTCTCTTACTTCTTTTTAAAAACTTTCGTTTTGTATAAATAACAATATCCTGAAGCATTCCTAACGGACAAACAGTTGAACAGTAAATTCTGCCGGAAAACAGTGTAGCAAGAATAATAATTATAAACCCGATTGCAGCAATTGAAGTAATGTTAATAAATTCCAAAAGGGAAGGAACAAACTGAAGAAATAGAACTTTTTCAGAAAGACTTCTTGTCAAAACTCCTGTTATATCAAGGAAAAGTATTGACGTGAATATTAAGAATATTATGGAAGTAACGACTCGAATTTTTTTTAAGCGAGAGAGCATATGAACTTAAATTTTAATACGACTGATGGATAAATTTTTAAGGTTCATTGTTCCTATTCCCATTTCATCGGCAATCTTTATGTAATCAATATCTTCCGGATCGCTTCCGAATAATTTTGTTGCGGCAGCATCAGCTGCAACAATATCCGTGGAAATGATCTGTGACTTGTAGACCACGCAGTCATTTTTCGATACACCCTTCGGTCCGTTTTTTTTCATTACGCTGTATGCATCAATAATATTCAAGTCCGGTTTTCGGTAAGTAGGAAAATCAGCAATACATTGATGAAGGTCATTTCGATGCCAGAATCTTCTATCCCAAACTGTGCCCATCAGATTTTTCATTGCAATACTTAGCTCTGTTGAACTGTGATGTTTAAGTACCGGGATATTTATGAAAACATCGGATTCCAGTATTAACTCGTGCACTGATGCTTTTTTAAGTGACTTGCCTCCGCTTATGGAAACCTCTTGATAATAACTATCACTATTTCCCGGTACTATTTTTCCACCGGCATTTTTAACTGCTTCTTCAATGCTGCTGTTAGAATAGCATAGCTGCCAATTGTCACATGTATGATCGAACACATACACATCTTTTGCGCCTGCTTCGTAGCAGCGTTTAACAACTCTGCCAACCAGTTTTGGATTAGTATTAGCCGCTCTTTCCGGTTCGGCATTCCAACCGATATTAGGTTTAATAACTACCACTTGATTCTTCTTTACAAAACGTTCAATTCCTCCAACAGCCTGAATAGCTTTGTCAAACATTACATCAGGTTCTCCGCCTTTAATAGCAGCAAGATCGTATATCATATTGTTTTCTGATTTTCTAACGTTGGATAATAATCTCGGGGCAGTTCCGAAAGAAAGAGCAGTAAATGCTGCCATTCCGGCACCAAAGCTGTTCTTGAAAAATTTTCTTCTATTCATTTTATCTCCATCGCTTTTGGAATCAAAACTAATTGAAAACACATCGCAGAATATTTCGAGAGTATCTATTTAACAAGATAAAAATATATTGTTCTTGATTCAAGTGATATTCATATTTTCAGCGATTCAGAGATAAAAATGAATCTCCCTGCCGCAAGCGGTGGGGAATTCATCCCTTGTCCGCCTTTGGTGGATTAAAACCAAGTCTTGCTAAAGAACTATCTTTGTAACAAACAATTAACAGACCATAAAAAGTAGAATTTAAAAACATGTTAATTTTATTTCCACTCTATACTTGCCCGCCGTCTTTTTGGCGGGATAGTTCGATTAAAACATTTTTATAGCCGATGTTGTGTAAGAACTCAGCAAAATCTTTAGAACCAAATCTTAGTAATTTATAAATTGCAGCAGAAAGGGCGTAGTT
>JAADIB010000236.1 GCA_013151565.1 Chlorobiota bacterium | reverse complement strand
TATTTATGGAAAAATGAAGTCCGGAGACGAACTGACAAAAGCAAAAGAAATACTAAAACAAGGCGAAATTGACCTTTCATTATTAGACAAAACTGTTGACACCCTTTGCACAAAACTCTTGATGACAATGCCAAATTGTTTAAGTAAAACGCTGAACTCACTCCGGAAAAAGAAATTGGAACACTGGGATAAAAATAAAGAAAGTAATCGTGATTGGCTGGCACTGAATATGATGACTGAAGCAAAAGCAGGGTTCAGAGCCTTTAACGAAGGCCCGAAAGGAAATCGTGAAGCAGACTTTGTAAAATTAAGACAACTCCTTGCGGAAGGCAAAGAATGGAACGACGATTTAATTAAAGCCATTTCACCCCAATATCAATAATGTCTTATTCGACACAAAAACAAAAATTAATATGCAAAAAATCAGGGTAGAATATAAATACGATAACAGTGTTGCCCGAATCGTTCTTGATGACGGAAAAGCTAATATTCTTGATAAAATAATGATGTCCGAACTTATTGAACTACTAACATCATTTAAAAACAAAAACGATCTTAAGCTTATCACATTTGAGGGTGCCGGCAATAATTTTTCTTTTGGTGCAAGCGTTAAAGAACACACAAAAGACCTCGCTGCAGAAATGATAGACAGCTTTCATAAAATGTTTTATACTATTATTGATTTAAGTATTCCAACATTGTCGCTTATTTCGGGACAGTGTCTTGGCGGCGGTTTCGAGTTAGCTTTGGTTTGTAATTTTATTTTTGCCGATAAAACTGCAAAAATAGGTCAACCCGAAATTCTATTAGGAGTTTTTGCTCCTCCGGCATCAATAATATTGCCTTTAAAAATTGGAAATGCAAAATCAGATGAACTTTTAATTACAGGGAAAATTATTTCAGCAGAAGAAGGTAAAACAATAGGGCTCATCAATGAAGTTTTTGGAGACAGGGAAGCAATGCATACTGCTGTTGAAGAGTGGATAAAAAAGAATATTCTTGGCAAAAGTGCTTCATCATTGAGATTTGCAAATAAAGCCGCAAGAGCCTCCTTCAACTTCTTTATGAAAAAAAATCTTCATTACTTTACGGATTTATTTGTTAATGAACTCATGGAAACAGAGGATGCAAACGAAGGAATTAACTCATTTCTTGAAAAACGAAAACCCATTTGGAAAAATTGTTAAACTATTAAACAGATATTAGGAAAGGGAAGAACAATGAGTCGGGAAGGCATTTTAAAAACTATTGGCCCTGGTATTTTATATGCCGGAGCAGCAATAGGGGCCTCTCATTTTGTACGGCAATCGTAAATTTTGCTGCGGTAATAAAAGTTACATCCGATGAGTTAAAAGTAGTGCTAACGAATCATTTAATTGCCTCAATCTAAAAAGAAAAAATATGAGCAATGAAAAAAATGGAATAATCAAACTTCAATCGGTAGATTTTCTTAGGAAAACGATGGGAGACTATTTCAATAGATTGAAAGATGCAACAGAAACGAAAAATAAAAAGATTGCCTGGTGTACAAGTGTTGGTCCTGCCGAACTATTATATTCAATGGGCTTTGAAGTCTATTTCCCCGAAAACCACGGGGCCATGATTGGCGCATCAAAAATGGCAGACAAATACATACCTTCTGCTGTTGCCCTGGGATATTCTCCTGATATTTGTTCTTATCTTACAAGCGATATCGGAGCTTTTTTACAAAACGAAACTCCCTTGCAAAAAAGCGGATTCAAATCAGTTCCTAAACCCGATGTTTTGGTTTACAATACAAATCAGTGTCACGAAGTTGGCGATTGGTTTTCGTTTTATGCCAGACATTTTAATGTCCCTATTTTTGGAATCAACACCCCACTGTGGATTAACGAGTTAACTCCGTCTATTGTAAATAGTGTTGTTAGTCAATTTAAAAATTTGGTTCCGGAACTCGAAAAAGTAACAGGACAAAAATTCAATATCGAAAAATTCCGCGAAACAGTTGCTTTATCGCACGATGGTTGTGTTCTGTGGCGAAAAGTTTTGGAAACTGCAATACATAAACCTTCGCCGATTAATTTTTTCGATGCCACTATTCACATGGGACCAATTGTTGTTATGCGTGGAACGCAATATGCAGTTGATTATTACAAAGTATTATTAGCGGAATTACAAGATAGGATTAAAAACGGAATTAGTGCAGTTCCATCAGAAAAACTAAGAATTTATTGGGATGGCATGCCGTTGTGGTATAAATTAAGTAGTATGGCAAAATTATTCTCAAACCTCGATACTTGTATTGTTGCTTCTACATATTGCAATAGCTGGATATTTGATGACTTAAACCCGGAAGATCCGTTTGGGTCATCTGCACTTGCCTATTGTAAGCTATTTATTGTTCGCTCGGATGCGGAGAAACAAAAGGTTCTGGAAAAACTGATGGTCGATTTTTCTATTGATGGAATAATCTATCACGATGCTAAAACTTGTGGACGAAATTCAAATAATCGCTTTGGACTTCCTACCCGTCTTAATAATCAGAATAATATCCCATATCTCGAAATCAATGGCGATTTATGCGATTCTCGTTGTTATAGCGAAGAACAATCCATAATTGCAATTGAGACTTTTGTTAAACAGTTATTATCAAGAAAATAAAATGTATAAAATTGGAATAGACCTCGGCTCATCATACACCAAAGGCGTGCTAATTGATGATAACCACAAAATTGTTGATTATTATTTGACACGCACAGGTTTCGATTTTCAAAAGGCTGCTAATAAAATAATTGATAAATTTTCTCCAAATAATAAAATCCTGTTTCCTGTTTATACTTGTGGATATGGTCGCGATGAATTAAAAATCCCCTTTGTCGCGAACTCGGAAATTATGGCACTTTCTAAAGCCGTTTTTGCAATTTATAAGAAAAAATGTTCGGTAATTGATATTGGTGGACAAGACACTAAATATATTAAGATTAATGATTTAGGGCAAGTAGATAAATTTAAAATGAACCGTAAATGTGCAGCCGGCACAGGTTCTTTTATCGAAGAATTAGCCTTCCGAATGGATGTTTCCCCATTAGAATTTTCCAATTATGCAAAGCAAGCTACCGAAGAAGTTAGAATAAATAGCTATTGTACTGTTTTTGCAATTTCTGAAATTATCGGAATGGTAAAAAAGGGTGCTACTTTGCCAAATATTATTATGGGAATTTATAACTCGGTAATTGCCAGAAGCATAGAGTTATCACCCATCGAAGATTTTTTGGTTTTGACAGGAGGAATTCCCGCTAATCATTCATTTATGATTAAATTATTCCAAAAAAAATTCGTAAATTGTGAAAGTCCTGAAAACTCTCAATTTTTAGCAGCCTGGGGCTGCGTATTATTAAATAGTTAAAAAAATAATAAAATGAGTATTTGGTATAAATCCTATACAATTGAAGAATTAAAAGAAAAGATTACAAACACCCTTGCAGAAACCCTGGGTATTAAGCTTACGGAAATAACTCCGGATTCTCTTAAATGCAATATGGAAGTATTGCAACATACAAAACAATCAATGGGAATTTTACACGGAGGTGCATCTGCTGCCTTATGCGAGACACTCGGGAGTATTGCCTCAAACTTAATTGTTAATCCCGAAAAATATTTTTGTTTAGGGCTTGATATTAATGCAAGTCATGTTCGCCCCGTATCCGGCGGATTTATTTATGCCATAGCAAAACCTGTTCACCTTGGAAGAAGAACACATATTTGGAGAATAAACATTACGAATGAAGACGGTAAATTAGTTTGTACTTCAAGGTTAACTATGGCTGTTGTTTCCATAGATGAGAATAATAATAGACAGGATAATAAATAAGTAAAATATTTTAAATCATTAATAAATAATTATCATGAGTATGGGGAAAAAAGAAATCGTAATTGTTAGCGCAGCGCGTACACCAATTGGTAAACACGGTGGCTATTATAATTATTTGTCAGCCGAAGATCTCGCTGTTCTTGCTGTAAAAGAAGCCATCCTCAGATCAGGAATTGATTTGAATAAAGTACCCATAGACCAGGTTGTTGCCGGTATGATTTATATCGATTCGAATAATCAACAAATTTATTTACCAAGAAATGTGGCTTATCGTGTTGCAAAAGAATTAAATGATACTAATAACCTTAAAGTTGCACCCGGCAAAACTTCTTTGCGAATTTGTGGCACAGGATTTCAAACACTTGCCGACGCTTTCGATTTAATTACTAATGAAAATAATGACAAAATAAATTGTGTTATTTCTTTTGGAACGGAAAATATGTCGCAAACCAACTTAATTCATCAAGGCAGAAGAAAAAAAGATTCGGTTTGGGAATTTGAAGATGCCGGGATGAAAGATTATCTGCTCGAAGGGTTTAACCACAATTTATTTAAAACCTTAATGCCTAAAACTGCCGATTTATATGGCTCCAAAGTTGGAATAACACGCAAAGAATGTGATGAATATGCATATATTAGTCATGCCCGTGCTAAAAATGCACAGATGAAACAATGGAATCGTTTTACAATTAATAAATCAAATAATGATTATTTAAAAGGACTTTTTACGGTGGATACTATTGACGAAAATGGAAATACCGTTTGTGTTTGGAGAGACGAAGGAACCAAATACGATGTCAGCATTGACGAACTGAGTAAACTACGTCCTTTGCTAAAAGCCGGCGGACTTGTAACACCGGGAAATGCCAGTCAAATTAGTGATGGTGCCGCTGCAGCGGTTCTTATGGATAGAGAATATGCCGATAAAAACAAAATTCCATATCTCGCAATTCTTAAAGGCTATCAATTTTCAACCGTTGACCCGACTATTATGGGACAGGGACCGGTTCCGGCAATAAAAAACTTACTGAAAAAATTAAAATATAAATTGTCGGATATAGAGCTGTTTGAAATTAACGAAGCTTTTGCCTCACAATATCTTGGTAACGAAAAAGAGCTTGGTTTGCCAAGAGACAGGACAAATGTTAACGGTGGGGCCATTGCATTAGGACATAATATTGCTGCTACGGGTTTAAGGATAACAACCGATATTATATATGAACTGAAACGGCAAAAACGAAAACTCGGAATTGCTGCAGCTTGTATTGGTGGCGGACAAGGTGGTGCTGTTTGCGTAGAAATTGTTTAATAAATAAAAAATAAAATATTATGGGAACTTGTTTTTCGTATGGCAATAAATTAGTGCAAAAAGAAATTACAAAACTAAACAGTGTTAAAAATATTACGCTCATCGGTTCGGGAACAATGGGAATTGGTATCGGAATCGATATACTAAACAAAACAGCGTTTAATGTTGTATTTATTGATGTTTCCGACAAGTCGCTTAAAAGAGCACAAGACGACATTAAAGCATACTTTTCCGGAATGGTATCGGGAGGCAGAATACTAACCGGACATCTTGATAATTACCTGAAAAGGGTGAAATATACCAAAGATTTCAAAGTATTGAAAGATGCCGATATTATCTGGGAAGTTGCAACCGAACGCCTCGATATTAAAAAAAATATTTTTGGAAATATTGAAAAATATGCCGACCAGGATAAGTTGATTTTCGTGTTCTCAAATACATCATCACATACAACCGGAGAATTGGCTGTGCTTTTCAACGACCGTTTCTTACAAGATAAATTTCTGACGGGTCATGGTTATTTTCCATTTCATTCAAACCGCTTGTTTGATGTGATGAAAGGTAAATATGCTTCCGAAGAATCATTTATTGCCGGTGTGGCTTTTGCAGAACAAATACTTGAAAAAAAAGTTATCGCACTTAGAAATGATCATCATGGCTATATTGCCGACCCTGTTTTCCAGGCCATGGGCGCTATTGTTAGCTGGGATATTAAAACAGGACAAGATATTGTGGAATTACCACAAGTATTTGGCTTGCTTACTGCAAATCCGTTTCAGGTTCTCGACAGAACCGGCCACATGCCTTACACCGAAAGTGCAAATCATCTTGGAAAAGCACTTCCTGAAAACGACAGATTGAGATCACTATATAATCAGGGCACAAAACATTACCCTGTATGGATTGAAGACTTAGAAAAATCAGGAAGGATTGGGATTTATAATGAAGCAAAAGAAGGTTTCTTTAAATGGGATGGACCCGTAAACAGAGAGAAGCCAATAAAAGTTTACGACCCGAAAACTAAAAAATATGTTGATATTAAAGAGACTGATTTTAATGATTTCTGGTCAATTTCAGAAGCTAATGCATTAGACCGGAGGGAAGCAACAATTAAAAGTATTAAAGGCTTGATACAAATTGCTTTATCCGATGACAAAGGCGGAAAAACATTCAGACGGTATGTAATTCCTATTATGCTTTATGCATTAGACCTCATTCAGGATAATTATGGAACAGTAGCAGATATTAATGTTTCAACAAAAGTCGGATTAAGATTTAAATATGGCTTATGTGAAATAATTGATGGTTTCTTAAATTATTTTGGAATAGATGGATTTATTGCATTAGTTAGGAAAGCAGCTATTGAAAATCCTGATAGAATAGAATTGTTTGATACAGACGGTAAGGCTGGTCCCAGAAAAGGAATCCCAAACCTTGTATATACAATGAAAAAGAAAGGCTGGACTAATTTGCTTGGTTATGGAAGAATATATGCAACACCGGTAAGCCAAAGGAACTTCAAAACAGATAGTATGGATATATATTATAATGATTTGAGATATATATTTCCAACCAAAAAGGACAGAGTTGCTTCAATAATTTTTGATAATCCGCTCAGAGGCAATGTCTGGAATAAATACACTATTGACCAACTTGACCATGCAATAGGGATTTCTGTCAAAATGTACGAAAAAGGTCAATTGGGAGCTATTTTATTTACAGCTTCGGGAACAGGAATGCGTATGTTGGGTGCCGACGCAAGGCAATTCAACAAAGGATGGTTTGATGCTAAAAGAGGATATCAGTTCCTGGGCGAAGAAGACGCTTCTTACTTTACAAAAGCAGGAATTAAATTGTTTAGATTTTTACAAGAATCTCCAATATGGACTATTGGGGCATTTGGCGAAAAATGGGGTGGAGGTGCAGAATTCACTTATTTCTTAAACCAACGGTTCGACCTGATATTGAAAGGTGTTGAATTTGATACAATAAAGCGAAAAGCGGTTTATGGCTACAAGAATAATTACAATCAACCCGAAATTGAATATGCTATACTTGGTGGTTTTGGTGCTGTTCAGGAACTTGTTCGTCTCGGTTTTGGCGAGTCGGTAATCGATGAATTGTTCTTACAGGGATTTACCGCCAAAAGAGCTTATGAACTGGGGTTATCAAACGGAATAAGTGAAAGTGAGTACAAGCTCCTTGAAAAAGCATTTGAAGTAGCCCGTTTAAAACAAAAATTTGCAGTGCCTTATTCCGTAGCATTATACAATCTTCAAAAGAAGAAAGCCCTACTTGAAGGTTGCAACGATGACCAGCTTATTAAAGATACCGGCGAAACTTTCAATCCTGATAAAAATCCATATATTAACAAAGGGCTACTCAGGTTATTAAACATGGGAGGAAAAAATCCGCCACTAGACCTGTCGGTAAAAGGCAAACTACCCGGTTGGGAAAATAATTACGAGAGTTTGTATAAGTAGTGCTTGCAAGAAAACGCCGATTTCTTCGTTATACTCGCTCTGAGTATTAGCCATTCCGACGATACTGTCGGGACTCCTGATGTTTTAGTCCTCTATAAACTTTGGACTCGATTAGTGAGATTAAAAACACTAATTCTGTAAGTATGAGAACAAAAAGAGCAGGTGTTCGTTACAAAACGGGAAAATAACTCAAATGGGATTGAAATTATAGGTACATTTGAAATCTTTTTTTTTAAAATTTGTAAAAAAACAGAAAAAAATGAAGTATCCAAAGGTTCGGAATTTTATTGGCGGAGCGTTTATAAACGTTTCCGGTTTACGCAGCTTGGAAATTATTTCACCCATTGACGGTTCTCTGTTGTCAATAGTACCTATGTCGGATAAGTCGGACCTCGATGATGCAGTGGAGGCTGCAACTAAAGCTTTCCCCGGCTGGTCAGAAACGCCGATTAAAACACGGGTACAGATATTTTATCGCTATCGGGAATTGCTTGAAAAACATATGGCAGAACTGAGCAACCTGATTCAGGAAGAGTGTGGTAAAACATTTGGCGAATCAAAAGCTGAAATAGAAAAGTCCATGGAATTGACCGAATTTGCCTGCTCACTACCACAATTGGTAACAGGTGAAATCCTGGAGGTAAGCCGTGGTGTTGAATGCCGTACAGAGTATAACCCGCTGGGTGTTGTGGCCTCCATTACGCCCTTCAACTTTCCAAGCATGGT